>JAYRVL010000357.1:0-11542 GCA_041918575.1 Anaerolineae bacterium
CACACCGACGTTCACCCACACCCCAAGCTCAACGCCGACCGCATCGCTGACTCCCACCGCGACCGTCACACCGACGTTCACCCACACCCCAAGCTCAACGCCGACCGCATCGCTGACTCCCACCGCGACCGTCACACCGACGTTCACCCACACCCCAAGCTCAACGCCGACCACATCGCCTTCCGCTTCACCCACGCGCACGCCCACCGCCTCACCCACACGGACCGCAACGCCTACGCACACCCCCACGCGCACACCGACGATCACCCCAACACCCACGGCCAGCGCCACCCCGGTCGGCATGCTTGGCCTCTTGCGTGTGGGGCAGGAGCCGCAGGGGCTGGCGTTGGATGGCGCAGGGCGACGTTTGTTTGTGGCCAACGGTTCGAGCGGCAACGTATCGGTAGCCAATCTCGATACGAACCAAATTGTGGCAACCCTGGGACTGGGCGGCGCGGCGCGGCCAATGGGGCTTGAGTTCGACCCGGCGCGCCAACGCTTGTACGTAGCCGCGCGTTTCAGCGATGTCCTGGTTGCCGTAGACGCACCGCCCGGCCTGACAGGTGAAATCGCGGACGCGGTCCAGGTGGGGGTCAGCCACCAACCAGTTGCCGCTGCGGTAGAAGTCATCAGCGGCCGCGTGCTCGTGGTGGGCGCCGGCGATAGCTCCCTTGCCATCGTAGACGGGGCGGCCGCTCTCTTGTCCGAGATTCGACGCATTGGCAGTGGGCCGGCCGCGGTGGCACGCCATGACGGCGCGCTCAGTTTCCTGATTCCCCATCGCCTGGATGACACCGTGGGAGTTTATGACGAGCAGGGCTATCTGCGCTTTCTGATTCCGGTCGCCGGCGGACCGGTCAGCGTTGCCGTGGACAACGCGCGCCAGCGCGCCTATGTCGCCGCCCAGGATGCCTTTGCGATCGCGGTGATTGACCTGGCAAACGCCGCGGTGATCAACTCCGTGCCGCTCAACTGTATGCCAGACGCGGTGGCCGCCAACCCCAACAACGGCCGCTTCTTCGTCGTTTGCCCAGAAGAGCGCGCCGTTCACTTTTTCCAGGGCGGCGCCGATGTCTGGCTCTACTGGCTGCCGACGGGCAACGACCCCAGCGCCATGCTGCTCGATCCATCCACCAACCGGCTTTACGTGAGCAACCGCGCCGATGACACGGTTACAATTTTGCAGGACGAAGGGCCGGCGGCGACGCCAACGCCCTATCCAACCGTTTCGCCCACAAGCGGCGCCACATCAACCATGACGCCTACAGCTACAGCCACCCCTGGCCCCAGCGCCACGCCCACAGCCACGGCTACACCAGGTCCCACCGCTACGCCCACGCCCACGGCTACACCAGGTCCCACCGCTACGTCAACACCCACCCCCACGGCAACACCGTTTGGATCATGCACAGCTCAGCCGGACACCTTCGAGCCGGACGATGCGCCGGCCGCTGCGCCGCCCATCTTGCCCGGCCCCTACGCGCAATTGCACAGCTTCCACCATGCCGGCGATGCAGACTGGAGTCGCATGGACGTGCAGGCCGGGGTCATCTATCGTTGGCAGACGCACCCCCTGGGCGCCCTGGGCGACACGCGCCTGGAACTTTGGAACGAGAGCCTGACCATCCTGTTGGCCGAGAATGACGATTGGACAGACTCCGCGCCCGATTCCCTGATCCAATGGACCGCGCCCTGGACCGGCGCCGTGTATGTGCAAACGGCGCCGGCTGACGGGCAGGGCGGTTGCGACAGCGATTACACCTTCCAGGTCACCACGGTCATCCCCAACTTCGTACCGCTCATGCTGCATGGTTCCTTCACCGGCCTGCGCGACGACTGGGCGACTCCGGCGCCGCTGGCCGATTCCGGCCCCGCCATGACGCCCTCAGCGTCGCCCACCGGCTTGCTTGGCCAGGGCGCGCCGCCCGCGCTCTCAGCGCCGGCCCTCAGTCACGCGGCGGTTGTCATCAACCCGCTGGATGGCAGCCGCATCCTGGGGATCGAGCAGACCCTCTTGATCGAAGACGCCGCCGGGGCGCCGCGCCCGCCGATCGAGCTGCCCGGCGCGGTTGTTGCCCTGGCCGTGGACGCCAGCGGCGAAAGCCTCTACGCCAGCACATGGGCCGGCCAGGGCGCAGCGCCCAACCTGGCCGCCGGGGGTCGTGTGCTGCGCCTGGACGCGGCCAGCGGCGCGGTGCAGGCCATGTCTGCGCCGTTCGCGCGGCCGGGTGGACTGGCGCTGGCTGGGTCGCAGCTCTGGCTGGCCGAAACCGGCGCCGACCGCCTGCTGCGCCTGGATGCCCTCACCCTGGGCGTGCTGCAATCCATCCCCCTGGCGCCGGCGCCGTGGGTGGTGGCCGTCAACCCGGCCACGGCGCGGGTGTTTGTAACCCTGGCCGGCAGCGATGAAATCGCGCTGCTCGACGCCGAGCGCGGCGAGTTGATCAGCCGGGTGAGCTTGGGCGGCTTTGGCCATCCCCTGGCGCTGGCAAAAGACGAGGCCGGCGGTCGCGTGGCCGCGCTCTTCTGGCGCGGGCCAGGTTATGGCGAAGTGGCCTGGCTGGACGCCGCGACCGGGGCGCAGGTTGGCGCCCTGCTGCCCACCCTGGCCCATCCGCTGGCCGGGGCGCAGGCGCTGGCGTTCGACCCTGGCACCGGCGCGCTGCTCATCAGCGACCGAGCGGGCTTGCAGCGCTTCGACGCCGCTGACGGCCGCTTCCTCGGCAGCCTTCCCGCGCCGCTTATCACGTCGCCCTTCGGCCTGACGCTGGATCCTGGCCGGCGCCGCCTCGTGAGCGGCGCGGCAGCCGTTTCCATTCCTTGACAAGATTGGCGTTTTGAGCGTTCGCCGATATAATACAGGGAGAAGTCCCCGGCAAAGCCAATTTGCCGGGAGGGTATCGGCTCTCAGAGGTTTCGGGTATGAGCGTGGTGGACGACATCAAGGGCCGCCTCGACATCGTGGATGTCATCTCGGCGTACGTCCCCCTCAAGAAGGCCGGGCGCAATTTCAAGGGATTGTGTCCATTTCATACCGAGAAGACGCCCTCGTTCGTGGTGTTCCCAGACAATCAAAGTTGGCACTGCTTTGGCTCCTGCGGTACAGGCGGCGATCTCTTTTCTTTCATCATGAAGAAAGAGAAGCTCGACTTTGGCGAAGCGCTGCAAGTGTTGGCGCAGCGGGCCGGCGTGGAACTGACCGCGCGCGGCGAGGAAGCGTCGCCGGAAGAGCAGAACCGTGAGCGTGTGCGCCAGGTCTTACAGGCTGCAGCCGCTCACTTTCACAGCCTGCTGTTGAACGCGCCTGCCGGCCAGATCGCGCGCGATTATGTAAATCGGCGCGGCCTGAACGGTGATACGCTGGCGCGCTTTCAGCTCGGCTACGCGCTCAATGACTGGGACGCGCTCAGGCGCACCCTGCTGGCGCAGGGCTACACCACCGAACTGCTGTTGGCGGCCGGGCTGTTGATTCACAATGAGGAGCGCGGCACGGTCTATGATCGTTTTCGTCACCGCCTGATCATCCCAATCCGCGATGTGCAGGGCCGCGTCATCGGTTTTGGCGCGCGTGCGTTCGACGACACCCCGCCCAAATATCTCAACTCGCCGCAAACGGTGGTGTTCGACAAGGGCCACGTCTTGTATGGACTGGACCAGGCGCGGCGCGCCATTCGGGACGCCGGCCATGTCGTCATCGTCGAAGGTTACATGGATGTACTGGCCGCGCACCAGGCCGGCGCCAGCAATGTCGTGGCTTCTATGGGCACCGCGCTGACCGAAACACAGTTGCGTCAACTGCGGCGCTACACCAACGAGTTCATTCTGGCCCTGGATGCTGACGATGCCGGCAGTCAGGCCACCATTCGAGGCGTCTACCTGGCCCGGCAGGCGCTGGAAAAAGAGGCGGCGCCGGTGCCCACGGCCAGCGGCGCAGTGCGTCTGGAGGCGCGCCTGGCCGTCAACGTGCGGGTGATGACGCTGCCCCAGGGCTTCGATCCGGACGACCTGATTCGCCAGGATGTGGATCAATGGCGCGCCCTGGTCAAGGCGGCGGCGCCGCTGGTTGATTTTCTCTTTGGCGTGGCCGTGCAGGAGAACGATCTGAACACGGCCAAAGGCAAAGCAACCGTGGTGCGCGAATTGGCGCCGCTGATCCAGGAACTGGCCGACCCAATCGAACGGACGCACTACGTGCAGCGCCTGGCGCGCTTGACACAGGTGGACGAACGCACCATTCAGCGCGAAATCGAGCGCCAGGCCGCCGCAGGCGCGGCCGGCGATCACGCGGAACGGCAGGCGCGTCGAAGCAGCCCCATACGCCAGGCCCCCTCGGCATCCCCGGCATTAAAGCCGGGTGAAGGGCTGGTCAGCTACGTCTTGCAGCAGGTCATGCTGCAGCCGCACCTTTTGCCTGAGACCAACCGCCAACTGGTTGGGTTGGGGTTCAGGCCGCTGGAGGAGAGCGATTTTGACCGCAGCGAGCAGCGCACCCTGCTGCAGGTGTTGAACGACCTGCTCAGCCGCGGAGAAATGTGGCAATTGCACACCCTGCAGGAAGACGTGCCGCCCTTCCTGCGAGCCTACCTGGGCGATTTGGCAGCGGGAATACAAGCGCGACCGACCATGACGCTCGATCAAGCTGCGTTCGATCTCATCAATGTGGTGTTGCGCCTGCGTCAGAGCAACCTGCAGCAGCGCTTGCAGGAATTGCGTCATTTGCAGGCCGATGAACGGGGGACACTGGCCGAAACAGGCGAGGGTGAGCGCATCTACCGCAGCCTGGTGGATGCTCATCGTCGCGACTTGGGCAGGCTCCAGGTCGTCTTGAGCCGTCGTTCCCTGTTGTCCCTGGATGGGCTGCGCGCCAGCGCCCAGGGCGCGGGGCCGATAGGAACCGAAAACCGATGATCGAGAAAAAGAGACGATCTTCGCCAGGGGCAGGCCCGGCATCTCCCGCCGCGGAAACTCCCGCCGCGCCCGTGAAGCGACCGCGCCGCCCGGCCGGCAGCAACCGCGTGCCCGAAATCGTCACATCGGCGCCAACGACTGCCATTGCAGCCGCCAGCGTGCAAACGCAGGTGCTAAGCGGCTCCCACACGCACCCAGATAAGGCGCAGAACTCACAACAGACGCAGATCGAGGTGGACGAGGAATTCGCCAGTGAGGTTGCAGCAGAGGCGGCCAAACCGATCGAGCTTGTTCTGAAAGAAACGCATGAATATGTTGGCGCTGGCGATCCCGTGCGCATGTATCTCAGCGAGATCAGTCGCCATGCGCTGTTGACCACTGCGCAGGAAGTGTCGCTGGCCGAGGAGATGCACGCCGGCATGGAGGCAGCTTCACGCCTGCGCTGGGCTGATGTGACCGGCGCAGAACGCGCCGCGCTGGAGCAGTTGGTGCAAAAAGGGCACGCTGCCCGCCGGCGGCTGGTGCAAAGCAACCTGCGCCTGGTGGTCAGCATTGCCAGGCGCTACCTGAGTCGTGGTATTTCGTTCCTGGATCTGATTCAGGAGGGCAACATCGGTCTGCTGCGTGCGGTCGAGAAATACGATCAAACGCTTGGCTTTCGCTTCAGCACTTACGCCACCTGGTGGATTCGCCAGGCCGTCTCGCGCGCCATTGCAGACCAATCGCGCACCATCCGAATCCCTGCCCATGTGGCCGAGAGCATCAACCGGCAGACCCGGCTGCAATATCAATTCATGCAAAAACTGGGGCGCAAGGGCACGCCTGAGGAAATCGCTCGCGCCATGTCATTTATCTCCGAGCAGGACTGCGCCGCTGTGCAGGCGGCCCATGCCAGCGGTCAGACGCTGCCGC
Source organism: Anaerolineae bacterium (assembly GCA_041918575.1). Lineage (GTDB taxonomy): Bacteria > Chloroflexota > Anaerolineae > SSC4 > Amarolineaceae > Amarolinea. Next base: position 5,821 of record JAYRVL010000357.1, read on the forward strand.
CGGACCTGGAGCAGCGCTGGCAGCGCGCGACCGCCCGCGTGCGCGACCTGGCGCGTGCCTCGGAAGAGCCGATGTCGCTGGAAAGCCCGGTGGGCAGCGATGAAAACAGTTATCTCGGCGATTTCATCGAAGACAACGGCATATCTGGCCCGGCGGACGAAGCCAACCGCCTGCTGCTGCGCGAGCAAATGCGAGACGCCTTGTCCGCGCTCACCGACCGTGAACGGCGCGTGCTGGAAATGCGCTTTGGCTTGAACGACGGCATCAGCCATACGCTGGAAGAAGTGGGGCTGGAGTTTGGCGTCACGCGTGAGCGCATTCGCCAGATCGAGGCCAAGGCCCTGCGCAAACTGCGTCATCCTCTGCGCAGCCGTCGGCTGCGAGATTACCTCAACTCTTGAGTCTTCGTGCCCAGAAATGGACACGAGAGAGATGATCGAGGCCCCAACCTCGAGTCAGCCTGCAATGCGATCCAGGTGTCGCCAACTCACCAAGGCGCCGACGCTGATTTGCAGGGTTTGGTCGCCGCCGTAAACCACATAACCTTGACCCTCTGGCAGGTCCGCCAGCGTCCGCCAGTATTTGAGGTTATCGGAGATTTGACAGCACTTTGGGCGTGAGTATAATGATTTTGTCCTTCCTCGATAGCTCAATCGGCAGAGCAAGCGGCTGTTAACCGCTAGGTTCTTGGTTCGAGTCCAAGTCGGGGAGCCTGATCGTTTATCAAAAGAGCAGCGTTGCCGCTGCTCTTTCTGTTATCTGCTGTAAGCGGGAATAGACTGCGCTTTTCCGCCGAAGGGAACAGGCACAATTCGTGCTCGCTTGCAGTACAGCAACAAAAGGCAGGAATGTTGCCATGTCCCAGACGATCCGAATTGCGCTCGTCGGCCTCGGCCATGTTGGCCGGGGCTTTCTTACGCTCATGCTCGCCAAAAAGGACATTCTCGCCTCACGCTTTGGCCTGAGCCTCAAGTTGACGGCCGTGGCCGACAGCTCCGGGGCAGTGCTCGATGGCCGTGGCATTGATCCGGCCATGCTTTTGCAGCACAAACTGGCGCATGGCGGTATTGGCGCCTTCCCCTACGGCGGCAAGCCGGGGATGGTCGCGCCGGAGATGGTCAAACGGGCGAAGGCCGATCTGCTCCTGGAAGCCTCTCCGGTGAACCTGGAAAGCGGGCAGCCAGGGCTGCACTGCACACGCCTGGCGCTGGCGCAGGGCTGGCATGCCGTGTTGGCGAACAAGGCGCCCCTGGTGCTGGCCTACCAAGAGCTGAGCGCCGCGGCAGCCAGCCAGGGCAAACGGTTGGCCTTCAGTGCGACCGTCTGCGGCGCGCTGCCGGTGGTCAACATCGGGCGTCGCGATCATGTGGCGGTGCGTTACAGCAAGATCGAGGGCGTTCTCAACAGCACCAGCAACTACATCCTGACCGCCATGGAAACCGGCAAGACCTACGCGGAGGCGCTGGCTGAAGCCCAGGCCGAGGGGGTAGCCGAGTCCGACCCGGCGCTCGATGTGGACGGTTGGGACACGGCGAACAAGCTGACCATCATCGCCAACAGCGTGCTCGAATTCCCCTGCACGGTGCGCGATGTGGAGGTGCGAGGCATGCGCGGCATCGGGCCAGAGGATTTGCGCCGTGCGCGCAGCCAGGGCGAGGTCATCAAACTGCTGGCGGTCGCGCTGCCCCTGGGCGCAGGCTACCGCCTGAGCGTGCATCCGGCGCGGCTGCCCCTGGCCCATCCGCTGGCCGCGGTCAACGGCTGGGAGATGGGCGTTGTCTGGCACACCGACATCATGGGGGTGCAGTTCGCCAAGGTGGACGAGCGCGGGCCAACGCCCACGGCCGCAGCCATGCTGCGCGATGTGGTCAACATCTACCGCAGCTAACAACAGTGACGCACACAAGAACGAATGCCAAAACGAACCGACATCCATTCCATTTTGATCCTGGGCGCGGGCCCGATTGTCATCGGTCAGGCGGCCGAATTCGACTACAGCGGCACGCAGGCGGTGAAGGCCCTGCGCCGCGAAGGCTTCCGCATCATCCTCGTCAATTCCAATCCGGCCACCGTGATGACCGATCCGGAACTGGCCGATGCCACTTATGTGGAACCGCTGACCGTTGAGATCATCGAGAAGATCATCGCGCAGGAGCGCCCTGATGCCCTGCTGCCCACGGTAGGCGGGCAGACAGCCCTCAACCTGGCGGTGGCGCTGGCCGAACAGGGCATTCTGGCCCGCTACGGTGTGCAGCTCATCGGCGCCAGTCTGCGGGCGATGCAAATTGCCGAAGATCGTCAGCTTTTCAAGCAAGCGATGCTCGACGCCGGGCTGAGCATCCCGCGCTCCGGCCTGGCCGGCGCCGTGGCTGAGGCGCTGGCGATTGCGGCGGAGATTGGCGCCTTCCCCTTGCTCATTCGTCCCAGTTTCACACTGGGCGGCTCCGGCGCAGCCATTGCGTTTGATCGTGACGATTTCATCGAAAAAATGGAGTTTGGCCTGCGCGAAAGCCCGGTTCACACCTGCCTGGTCGAAGAATCGGTTCTGGGCTGGAAGGAGTTCGAGCTGGAGGTGATGGCTGACCGCGCCAAAAACTTCGTGGTGGTCTGCTCGATCGAAAACCTCGACCCCATGGGCGTGCATACCGGGGATTCGATCACCGTGGCGCCCGCGCAAACCCTCACCGACAAGGAATACCAGCGGCTGCGTGACCAGGCGCGCATCGTCATGGAAACGGTGGGCGTGGAAACGGGCGGCAGCAATGTGCAGTTTGCCGTCAATCCGACCGATGGCCGCGTCATCGTCATCGAGATGAATCCACGCGTCAGCCGCTCCAGCGCGCTGGCGAGCAAGGCCACCGGCTTTCCCATTGCCAAAATTGCGGCGCTGCTGGCGGTGGGCTACACCCTGGATGAGATTAAGAACGACATCACCCGCGAAACGGTGGCCGCATTCGAACCCAGTATTGACTATGTCGTGGTGAAGATTCCACGCTGGGCGTTCGAGAAATTTGCCAATGTGGATCCGGCGCTTGGCCCGCAGATGAAATCGGTGGGCGAGGTGATGGCGATTGGGCGCACGTTCAAGCAGGCGCTGCTGAAAGGGCTGCGCTCGCTCGAATGGAAACCGGCCAGCCTGCCCCCCACAGCGCCGCATGACCTGCCCGGCCAGCTGACAGCGCCGACGCGCGAGCGCATCTTCTACGCTTTCAGCGCGCTGCGTCAGGGCGTTGACGAGGCGCAGGTTGCGGCCTGGACCGGCTTCGACCCCTGGTTTGTGGCGCAGATGGGGCAGATTGTCGAACTGGAGCAGGCCGTTGCGGCCTTCACGCTGGCTGACCTGCCGGCTGAACTACTGCGCCAGGCCAAGCGGTATGGGCTGGCGGATCAGCAGATTGCCGGGCTGGTGGCGGCGGAAGCGGCAGCGAAGCCCACAGGCCACGATCAAGCCGCGGCGCGGCAGATTCCGCAACTGCACTCTGAGAGCTGGCGGCAGACGCCAGAACAGGCGGTGCGGGCGCGGCGCAAGGCGCTGGGCATCACGCCAACCTATCAGCGCGTGGACACCTGCGCGGCCGAATTCGAGGCCTACACGCCGTATCTCTACAGCAGTTATGAAACGCAGGACGAGGCGCCGCCCGACGACCGCCCCAAGGTGATCATTCTGGGCGGCGGTCCGAATCGCATCGGGCAAGGCATCGAGTTCGATTACTGCTGCTGCCACGCCGCGTTCGCGCTGCATGAGCTGGGCTACGAGACGATCATGGTCAACTGCAATCCGGAAACGGTCAGCACCGACTACGACACCTCCGATCGTCTCTATTTCGAGCCGTTGGCGCTGGAAGATGTGCTGAACATCGTGGAGCGAGAGCTGGGAGAGCGGTCGGCGCTCGGCGCTTCGACGTCTGACGAAGCTGCAGATTCAGGCGAGCTGCGCTCCGGCGTAATCGTGCAGTTCGGCGGGCAGACGCCGCTGAACCTGGCGCGGGCGCTGGCGGAAATGGGAGCGCCGATTCTAGGCACGTCATGGGACGCGATTGACCTGGCTGAGGATCGGGGGCGCTTCGGCAATCTGCTGGCGGAGTTGGACATACCGGCGCCGGCGAACGGTATGGCCGCTTCGGTGGCCGAAGCCAGGCGTGTGGCGCGGCAAATCGGCTTCCCGGTGTTGGTGCGTCCCAGTTACGTCTTGGGCGGCCGGGCGATGGCGATTGTGTACGACGATGAGGGCCTGGCGCGCTTTGTGCAAGAGGCAGCCCAGGTCAGCGAAGGGCGTCCGATTCTAATTGACCAGTATCTCGAAGATGCGTTCGAGGTAGATGTGGATGCGGTGGCTGACGGCGCGCAAGTGGTCATCGGCGGTATCATGCAGCACATCGAAGAGGCGGGCGTACACAGCGGGGACAGCGCGTGCGTGCTGCCGCCCTACAAGATCAGCTATTACCATCTGAGCATCATGCGCGAATACACGGAGAAGTTGGGCCTGGCGCTGGGGGTGCGCGGGCTGATGAACGTGCAGTACGCGATCAAGGACGACATCGTCTACGTGCTGGAGGTCAACCCACGGGCCAGCCGCACCGTGCCCTTTGTGAGCAAGGCCACCGGCGTACCCCTGGCGAAAATTGCGGCCCAGGTGATGGCGGGTCGTTCGCTGGCCGAGCTTCAGTTCATCTCCGAACCGCCCATCGATGGCTTTTTCGTCAAGGAGGCTGTGCTACCGTTCAAGAAATTCAGCGGTGTTGACACCCTGTTAGGCCCGGAGATGCGTTCGACCGGCGAGGTGATGGGTCATGCCAGCCACTTCGGTCATGCCTTTGCCAAAGCGCAGATGGCCGCGGGCGACCGTCTACCCCTGGTTGGCGCGGCTTTCCTTTCGGTAAATGATTTCGACAAAGGCAGCATTCTCAAAATTGCGCGTGACCTGCACCGCCTGGGGTTCAGCCTGTTGGCGACGCGTGGCACGGCGGCGACCCTGGTGCGCGCAGGGCTGCCGGCCACACCGGTCAACAAGGTCAAGGAAGGCTCGCCGCACGTGGTTGACTTGATCAAGGCGGGCAAGATTCAGCTCATCATCAACACGCCGTTGGGGCCGACAGCCTTCGATGACGGCAAGTCCATTCGCACAGAGGCGGTGCGCCACGGCGTGCCCCTGATGACCACGCTGAGCGCGGCGCAGGCTGCGGTGAACGGCATCCGCGCGCTGCAAGGCAAGGAGATGCGCGTGCGCAGCCTGCAGGATCATCACCGACAACAGGGATAAGCAGGGCAAAGAGCGCCCGAAAAATGCCCTTGATTTGCCAGAAACGACCCCTTGTGCTAAACTAGAATCATAGTACCCTGCGGTGTGCGTGATGTCTACCAAGCGCTCTGAGCCAACACCTGATAACCGGGCGTCGGACGTTTTGGTGATCAAGCGAGCTCCTTGCGAGCGAAGCTGCGGTCATCAAACAGGCGCCCACCTGCGTAAGCAGGTTCAGGCCTTTTGACACACGGCATCGCGGGGCACTTAGCCCTTATCGGCGACTGCTCTCACGATAGAGCGGTCGCCTTTTTTGTTTGCGGGTAACAGGGTTGGGGAATCGAGGCGTGGTTTGTCGTCGCGGGCGTTGGCACCCCCCAGGCGGGACCCACCGGTTGGGCGGGCCCCACCAAAGCCCCGCGCCCCAGAGCGGGTTAGCAAAAAACCGGCGGCCCCCCCCCAGTACAGTGCAACAATTGCCAG
>JAYRVL010000358.1:0-2225 GCA_041918575.1 Anaerolineae bacterium
GCCGTTCCTCGATCCGCACATCTACGGTCGCAGCCCGCTGGAGAACTCGTCATTCATCGTCAGCAGCGCGCATCCCGATGCATCGCTGCACGGCCGCGGCTTCGTCGCCCGCCTGACCGGCGCCGCAGTGGAATTCATGAACATGTGGTCGCTGATGATGATTGGGCCGCAGCCATTCTTCGTGCAGGATGGCGAGCTGTGCCTGGTATTCAAGCCCTCCCTGCCGGATTGGCTCTTCCGGCCGGACGGCCGTCTGACGTTTACTTTCCTGGGGCAGTGCGCGGTCACGTATCGCAAGCATCTGCCCCTGGCCGACAACGCCCAGGTCACCGCCGTGACCCTGCACATGGCCGATGGCGATCAGCGCAGCCTGCCGGGCAGCCTCATCCCGGCCCCCTACGCCGCCAGGATTCGCAATGGCGAGATTCGGCGGATCGAACTGTGTTTGGACTAGGAGTGGAATGGCAAAAACCATGACCGAAGACATGAAAACCGGCTGGCGTTTTATCGTAACTGCTCAGCCAGGCAGTGAGAATGGTCTCGATAGCGCCCGGAGTGCCCCCCTGCCCCCCAATTCTGGGGGAGCCGAATGCTTTTCCCCCCACGGTTGGGGGGCAGGGGGGCCGCCTGAGCAGTTACCCGTTGACCTTATTTGGAATTCCTGAAGGCTTTGCCCTTTGCTGTCGGGCATGGTATACTAGATATGGTATAAAGTGAACTGAAGTCACCTGAAAATCAGTTTTGTTGACAGAAGGAGAAACCTTTGAACCTGCAAGAGTATCAGTCGAAGCGCATCTTTGCCAAGTTCGGCGTGCCGATCCCGCGCGGCGAGGTGGCAACCACCGCCACGGCCGCGCGCGACATTGCCCGGCGTCTGGGCACGCGGGTGGTCATCAAGTCACAGGTGTTGGTGGGGGGGCGCGGCAAGGCGGGCGGCATCAAGCTGGCGAACACGCCGGACGAGGCCGAGGCCGTGGCTGACCGCATCCTGGGCATGGACATCAAGGGGCTGAAGGTGCGCAAGGTGTTGGTGGATGAAGCGGCCGACATCAAGAAAGAACTGTACCTGGGCCTGGTGATTGATCGCGCCCAGCGCCGCGTGGTCATGATGGGCTCCAGCGAAGGGGGCGTGGACATCGAAGAGGTGGCCGCACGCACGCCGGAGAAGATCGCTAAGATCGCCATTGATCCGTTCCTGGGCTTGAAGGATTACCAGGCGCGCGAGCTGGCGATGACGATGGGCGTCAATCGAGAACTGGTGGGCGATTTCATCCGTATCGCGCAGGCGCTTTACACAGCCTTCATCCAGAGCGACGCCTCGCTGGCTGAGATCAACCCGCTGGCGGTGGTGGGCGAGGGCAAGCTGGTGGGCCTGGACGGCAAGATGGCGGTGGATGACAACGCGCTGTTTCGCCACCACGACCTGGACGAGATGCGCGACGTGGACGAGGAAGACCCCTACGAGGCAGAGGCGCGGCGCTCCGGCCTGAGCTACGTGAAATTGGATGGCGAGATCGGCTGCATGGTCAACGGCGCGGGCCTGGCCATGGCGACGATGGACATCATCCAGTTCTATGGTGGTTCGCCGGCCAACTTCCTGGACGTGGGCGGCGGCGCACAGGCCGACAAAGTGGCGGCCGCGCTGCGCATCATCCTCTCGGACAAGAAAGTCAAGGCGGTGCTGTTCAATATCTTCGGCGGCATTACGCGCTGTGACGAAGTGGCGCGCGGGATTCTGGCTGCGCTCCTAGTGGCGCCAACCACGGTACCGATGGTGGCGCGCCTGGTCGGCACGAACGAGGCCGAAGGTCGCGCGATCCTGGCCGATGCGCACATGGGCACAGCCTCTACGTTGGATGAAGCGGCTGATAAGGCCGTGCGCGCGGCCCGCGGCGATCTGAAGTTCTAATCATGATGGACGAGTGCATCTTCTGCCAGATCATTGCCCATGAGTCGCCGGCCGTGTTTCTGTACGAGGATGAATCGGTGGCGGCGTTCATGGACATTTACCCGGCCACGCGGGGGCACTGCCTGATCGTGCCGCGGCAGCATGTGCGCAACATCTACGATGTGACGCCACAAACGGCTGCGGCGGTGACAGCCGCGGCCGTGCGCCTGGCGCCGGCGCTGCGCGATGCCACCAACGCTGATGGCATGAATCTTTGGCAATCGAGCGAGCGCGTGGCAGGCCAAGTGATCTTTCATTTTCACATGCACTTGTTGCC
>JAYRVL010000359.1:0-4132 GCA_041918575.1 Anaerolineae bacterium
CTGGCTGGCCGTGCTGCAAGGCATTCAGCGCTTCCAGGGCCGTTCCTCCCTCAAGACCTGGCTCTTTCGCATCCTGATGAATCGCGCGCAGACCCGCGGCCAGCGCGAGGGCCGTTCCATCCCCTTCTCCGACCTGGCGCCGGGCGCGGCCGACGTTGATGAGTCGGCCATTGAACCGGAGCGCTTCCTGCCCGCCAGCCACCCACACTGGCCCGGTCACTGGACCCAACCTCCGCATTCCTGGCAGAGCATTCCTGAAGATCATTACCTTTCGGCTGAGCTGCACGCTGAACTGCTGCAGGTGATTGACCGATTGCCTCCTCAGCAGCGTGCGGTGATTTCTCTGCGCGACCTGGAAGGCTGGAGCGCGGACGAGGTCTGTAACACCCTGAATCTCAGCGAGACTAACCAGCGTGTGCTGCTCCATCGCGCCCGCGCCAAAGCCCGCAAAGCCCTGGAGCAGTACCTGGAGCGAGCGGGGGGAGATCGCACTTGAACACAACGGCCATGCCTGCCCAAGAATTGACCTGTCAGCAACTGGTGGAGCTGGTCACCGACTACCTGGAAGGCGCACTGTCTGCATCCGAACGGGCACGCTTCGAGGCGCACCTGGCAATGTGCCATCACTGCGCGGAATATCTCGCGCAGATGCGGCGCACCATCCAGACGCTGGGCAGGCTGACGGAATCCTCGTTGGCCCCGGCCGCCAGGCGCGACCTGATGCAAATCTTCCGCGACTGGAAACAGCAGCAGGCGCCGCCCGTCAACGGCGCCGCGCGCACTCATTCGAATGGCGGGACGTCATCAAAAGGGAAATGACACAGAGGGACATGACATCATGGAACTAGCTATGATCGGCCTGGGCCGCATGGGCGGCAATATGGCGCGGCGATTGGCGCGCGGCGGCCATCGCATCGTCGCTTATAATCGCACGCCGGACAAGGCGCTGGAATTGGCGCAGACCGAGCCAAACGTCCAGCCTGTGACGGCGCTGGCGGAGTTGGTGGCGCAATTGACCGCGCCGCGCGCAGCCTGGGTGATGGTGCCCGCTGGCGACGCCACCGAGCAGATGATTGACACCTTGCTGGATCTGCTGACGCCTGGTGACATCATCATTGATGGCGGCAACTCCAACTACCACGACACGCAGCGCCGCGCCGGCAAAGTCAAAGGGCGCGGCTTTCACTTCGTGGATGTGGGCACCAGCGGCGGCGTGTGGGGATTGACCGAAGGCTACAGCCTGATGATCGGCGGCGACAAGGAAGTGGTTGGGCGTCTGACCCCCATCTTCCAGACGCTGGCGCCTGGGGCTGATAAGGGCTGGGGTCATGTGGGGCCGCATGGCGCCGGTCATTTTGTCAAGATGGTACACAACGGCATCGAGTACGGCATGATGCAGGCGTTTGCCGAGGGCTTCGAGATCATGCGCAGCAAGCAGGAGCTGGGCCTGGACGTGGCGCAGATTGCCCAAATCTGGCGCAACGGCAGCGTGGTGCGCTCCTGGCTGCTGGACCTGACCGCGGCCGCGCTGGCGCAGGATGCCAGTCTGAGCGACATTGCCGGTTGGGTCGCGGATAGCGGCGAGGGACGCTGGACGGTGGCCGAGGCCATTGACCTCGATGTGGCGGCGCCGGTCATCACCTTGTCGTTGCTGATGCGCTTTGTCAGCCGCCAGGACGAGAGCTACGCCGCTAAGCTGCTGGCCGCCATGCGCAATCAATTCGGTGGTCATGCTGTCAAAACGGCCGCGTGATGAACAACTCTCTGCCAATCACCATTGTCATTTTTGGCGCGTCTGGTGACCTGACCGAACGCAAGCTGATTCCGGCCATCTTCAGCCAGTACCGCAAAGGGCGGCTGCCGGCTCATGTTCGCATCGTCGGTTTTGCGCGCCGTCCCTGGAACCCGGATGATTTCCGCGCGCATCTGCTGCACGGCATACAGGCTTACGCGGCCGAGACGTACGATGAGCAGGCCTGGCAGAGCTTTGGCGCCAACGTGTTCTACGTGCGGGGCGATCTGAGCACGGGAGCCGACTACGCCACGCTGCACCAGGCCTTGAATGACCTGGAGAGCGGGCCGGCCAATCGTCTGTACTACCTGGCGACGGCGCCCGAATACTACATTCCCGCGGTCACGCATCTCGGCGCCAATCAAATGACTGACGAGGATGAAGCCTGGCGGCGCATCGTCATCGAAAAGCCGTTCGGGCATGATCTTGCCTCCGCCAAACACCTCAATGAGGTGCTGCACGCCGTCTTCCAGGAATCGCAGGTCTACCGCATTGATCATTACCTGGGCAAGGAAACAGCGCAGAACCTGCTCTTCTTCCGCTTCGCTAACACCATCTTCGAGCCGCTCTGGAACCGCAACTACATTGACAACGTGCAGGTCACCGTGGCCGAAAGCGTGGACGTGGGGCATCGCGCCGGTTATTATGACGAGGCCGGCGTGTTGCGCGACATGTTCCAGAATCACCTGCTGCAACTGTTGACGCTGATTGCCATGGAACCGCCCGCTTCGTTCAATGCCGATTCCGTGCGCAACGAAAAGGTCAAGGTGTTGGCCGCGGTGCGCCCGATTACACCCGCAAACGTGGCCGGCCGCACGGTACGCGGGCAGTATCGCACCTACCGCGACGCGCCCGGCGTGGCGCGCGGTTCGCAGACCGCGACCTACGCCGCGTTGCAGTTGTACATTGACAACTGGCGCTGGCAAGGCGTGCCCTTCTATCTGCGCTCCGGCAAGGTCATGCCCGCCAAGATGTCAGAGATCATCATCCAGTTCCGGCGCCCGCCGCACGTCATGTTCAACTTCCCACCGGAGCGGCTGCTGCATTCGAACCTGCTCTCCATCTGCCTGCAGCCCAACGAAGGCATACACCTGCGCTTCGAGGCCAAGGTGCCCGATTCTGTGCAGGACACACGCTCTGTGGACATGGAATTCTACTTTCGCTCCTCTTTTGGCGACGGTCCGCTGCCCGACGCCTATGAGCGCCTTTTGCTCGATGCCCTGGCGGGCGACGCCTCTCTTTTCACACGCAGCGACGAGATCGAGCAGGCCTGGCGCCTGATTGATCCGATCATGGCCGCCTGGGTCACGCCACAGGCGCCGCCGCTCAGCTTCTATGAGGCGGGCGCCTGGGGGCCACCTGAGGCCGACATGTTCATGGCCCGCGACGAACGGGTGTGGCGCTCCGTCTGCGGCGCCGGCAAGTGAGCAAATTTATGGATAGCACGACATTGAAACGACAGGCGGCCGAACTTGCCGCCGATTTGGTGGAATCGGGCACGGTCGTTGGCCTGGGGGTTGGCAGTACAGCCATCTTTGCCGTCTATCGCCTGGCCGAACGCCTGCGCCAGGGCGACCTGCGCGACATCGTCGGCGTTCCCTGCTCCATCGCAACCGCCGACGCGGCGCAGCAGTTGGGCATTCCGCTGACCACGCTGGACGAGCATCCCGCCGTGGATGTGACCATTGATGGCGCCGATGAGGTGGACCCGGCGCTGAATTTGATCAAAGGCGGCGGCGGCGCGCTCTTGCGCGAAAAGATCGTGGCGCAGGCCAGCCGTCGTGAAATCATCGTGGTGGACGAAAGCAAGCTCTCGCCCGCGCTCTGCACCCGCTTTGCGCTGCCAGTGGAGGTGACCCCGTTCGGCGCGGGCGCGCAGGCGCGCTTTCTGCAATCGCTCGGCGCGCAGGTGACATGGCGCCGCGATAGCCACGGCGACTTGTTTCACACCGATCAGGGCAACCTGATTCTGGATTGCGCCTTTGGCCCGCTGGACGACCCGGCGCGCCTGGCGGACCGGCTGGCCGGCCGCGCCGGCATCGTGGAGCATGGCCTGTTCATCGGCCTGACCACAGACCTCATCGTGGCCGGCGCGCATGGCGTCAGGCACGTGACGCGGGCGTAGAGGAGATCGGAGATTGGAGATCGGAGATCGGAGATTGGAGATTGGAGATTGGAGACCGGAGATTGGAGACCGGAGATTGGAGATTGGAGATTGGAGACCGGAGATTGGAGATTGGAGATTGGAGATTGGAGATTGGAGATTGGAGATTGGAGACCGGAGATTGGAGACCGGAGATTGGAGACCGGAGATTGGAGACCGGAGATTGGGAGTGCGGC
>JAYRVL010000360.1:0-5752 GCA_041918575.1 Anaerolineae bacterium
CTAGGCCACGGGCCCAGGTTGATGCGATCATGCCGATGCCCAGAAAACCTGGCAATTGCGCATTCGTCCAGAACCCAGTCTACTACGACCTATTTTACTCAATTTTGGGCTTGACGGCAAATTTAACATGCTGGCTATCCAACTCCTCCTGTATCACCTCCTCGATCTCTATATCATCGTAGCCGAAGGTGACGGCGAAGGGATTGAGTAAGCGTAGTTGATCAACCGAGACCGATAGCGTCAGACTCTGGTCGCCAAGCAGATTGGCAAGCTTGACCAGGTCATGAACGCGCTCGAACTCGATCTGGCGCGCATACAGCACTGCCTTGAGAGCTTTTTCCACGGTCTGCTAGGCATGAAAGTTGACCATCGAGACGTGGGCGGCGGGGTCCCGCTTGAGGATGTCAAAGGCAGTGATGCGGCCATATGATCCGAACAGAATGATCCGGCTGGGCCACGCCGCGGCGACAACACACGCCACGACCTGCTGCGTGGTCTCTTCGTTAATCACGTGTCCAACTCCACGATCTTCACACTCTCGATACCGCGGTCGGCGACGATCCTGGCCGTCGCGCGGCGATGTTTGCCAGGGGGAAAGGAGAGCGAAAGCGAGGAAGTGCCGACGAGAGGATTTGAACCTCCACACCCTGACGGGCAACAGATCCTAAGTCTGTCGCGTCTGCCAATTCCGCCACGTCGGCGCGGCTGCCTTCCACAACCAGCAGGCTCACCCCACTGAATTTCACGATGCAGGGATCAATGCATACCCCCGATTCTGTTGACCGTCATCTGTCTCAGCCCAACACCCCGAGCGGGATGTCACGCTGGCGGCTCCTGGCTTGCCAGGCGTTACCTGGCCTCGCCGTCGTCGCTGCGATGAGACCAAGCCGCCTTGCGGCGGGCCTGGCCCACTCACCTTGCTCCCGGTTGCACGCTCGCCTGGCCGGGGACATTACTGCCCCCGCCGGTAGGCTCTTACCCCACCGTTTCAACCCTGACCCGCGCCGGTGCAAACCGGATACGGGCGGGAATGCTTTCTGTTGCGGTTGTAGTCGCCCGGCTTGCGACCGGGCGCCCCCACTTGCTGTTTCATGGGGCAACCTCCTGCGGTCTCCCGCAGTGGGAGTCGGGAAGTTCCTCTGACGCGCTCGCACGCGCCAGCGACGGTTGATCAATCCCTGATCCATGTGCAGTTGCCTGCCAGCCGGCATTATACCATGCGCCACAACCGCGGTCAAAACACCTTCTGCGGCGCTCACCCGCCGGTCAGCCGGCCCGCGGCCCCTCCACCCAGTACGAGCCGTCGGGGCCAACCTCCTTCTTCCAGATCGGCGCAATTGCCTTCAGTCGTTCGATGGCATAGCTGCACGCCTCGAAAGTACCCTGCCGGTGCGCCGCGGCAATCGCAATCGCCACGCTCGTCTCACCCACCTCCAGGCGGCCGCAGCGGTGAACGATGACCACACCGGTCACGCTCGGCCACCGCGCAACCACTTCATCGGCAATCTGCGCGAAGCACGCCACGGCCATATCCGCATACGCCTCATACTCCAGGTACTCCGTCTGCCCGCTCTCTGAGTCTCCGCGCACGATGCCTGCAAAGAGAATGACAGCGCCGTGGGTGGGCACGGTGACGCGCTGCGCCACCTCGTCCAGGGAAATGGGCGCCGCGGTGATCTCGAAACGCGGGGCCGCGCTGCCGCCGCTGACAGGCGGCAGCAGCGCCACCTCGTCGCCGGCGGCCAGCGGCGTGGCCTCGGTCGCATACCGTTGATTGACAGCCACGGCCAGCCCGGCTGTTTGGCCCACGGTCGGCGCAAGTTGGGCCAGCGCATCGGCCACGGTGGCGCCTTCATTCAACTCCAGAATCAGCATGGATTGGCCCAGCCGCTCGCGCAGCGAGGCAAACAGCCTGACGCGTACATGAATCATGGATCAACTCCTCACAGACTGCCGAAGGATCAAGAGCACAGTCATTGTCACACACACTGCCCCAGGTTGCGCATTGTCAAACCAGACCGACTACGCTATACTACCGGTAGGGCCTCCCCGGCTCACCCAATCTTGTGTTATGGCCGTATCATTGTCGTGGTCATCACGTCTTGAGTGTTGCAGGCATTGGCAACCAGGGTTGCAATCATGCTCGATTCATCAATCCAACCATGGAGGCTGCAGAGCGTTAGACCATGAAAGCGAAAATCTTGATCGTAGACGACGAACCGTACCTGGTTCGCTTGATGGAATACGCACTCAAGGCGGAGGGACACGAGATCATCACCGCCGGCACCGGCACTGACGCCATCAAGAAAGCAGAGACTGAAAGGCCGGATATTCTCATTCTCGATGTCATGCTGCCCGATCTCAACGGCATCGAAGTCGCTCAACACCTGCGCGCCAAGCCCGAATTCGTGCATATGCCCATCATCATGCTCAGCGCCCTGGCCCAGGTCGCCGATAAGATCGAAGGACTCAAAGCCGGCGCCGACGAGTACCTGACCAAGCCGGTTGATCTGCGCGAAATGGTGGTGCGCGTGAGTATGCTCCTGGAACGCCGCGCCCTCACCCACCCCAGAGCCGCCGCCCCCACCGTGACGCGCGGCAAGATCGTCACCGTCTGTGGTCCCAAGGGCGGCATCGGGCGCACATTTGCCGCCACCAACCTGGCCCTCGCCCTGACCAAGACCGTCAGCCGCAAAATCATGCTCCTGGATGGCAACCGCCAGTTGGGCGACATTGACCTGGCCCTCAATCTGCGCCAGACTCGCACCCTGGCCGACCTTTTCGCTCGCGTCGACCGCCTGGATGCCGAACTGATACGAACCGTCATGGCCACCCACAGCGCGGGCGTGGACGTCATTCTCGCGCCCGCCCACCTGGCAGATGCCCAGCCGGTGGAACCGACCGCCATCCGCAAAATTGCCAGCACGCTGCTGGACATGTGCGACTACCTGATCATTGATACGCAGGCCGTGATTGACGATTTCACCGAAACGTTCATCAACATGGCCGACATCGTCGTACTGCTGGTGCAGGCCGAAATCTCCACCTGCCGTAACGCCAAGCTGCTGCTGGAACTCGCGCGCAACAATGGCCAAAGCCTGGACAACCTGATCGTGGTGCTCAACCAGTTCAATACCGGCGATGAACTGCAGGTGGCCGACATCGAAAAGATTCTCTATCAGAAGATCGCCGTAAAAATACCGGTCAACCACGAACTGGTGCAGTACAGCCTCAATCGGGGTGTTCCCCTGGTGGTGAGTCACCCCAAGCAAACCGTGACGCGCGCCCTCTTTCAACTGGCCGACTTGGTCGCCGCTAACGACGACAAGCGCATCGCATCGGCCGCCGCCAACACCGGCGGCCTCTTCGAGGCGGCCGGCTCGCTCTTTGGCCGCCGCGCTTTCTGAACACGTGCAGCGCCTGGGGCGCTCACGGTTCCTCGCGCACCCACTCCCCGCTCTTACCGCCCGTCTTGCGCAGGAGGCGAATTTCGCCGATGACCATCGTCTTCTCCAGCGCCTTCGCCATGTCATAGATGGTCAGCGCCGCCACGCTGACCGCGGTCAGCGCTTCCATTTCCACCCCGGTCTGCCCAAGACAGCGCGCCGTGGCCGTAATCAGCACGCGGCTCGTCTCCTCCTCGAAACTGAAATCTATGCCAACGAAGGTCAGCGGCAGTGGGTGGCACAGGGGAATCAGCTCCGCGGTGCGCTTGGCGGCCAGGATGCCGGCCACACGCGCCGCGCCCAGCACATCCCCCTTGGGCGCATTGCCCGCGGCCAGCAAGCGCAGCGTCTCCGGCGCCATGCGCACCTCGCCCGCAGCCACCGCTTCGCGCGGCGTTTCCTGTTTGGCGCCCACATCCACCATGCGCGCCGCACCTTCAGCATCCAGATGAGACAGGCCGGGCGCGTCCGACCGCTGATTCATACCAACCCCTTCCCGTTCATGAGCGCCGCGACCAGGGCAATCGCAGTTTCGGCCAGGTCAGCTTGCGCTCCGGCTGCGGCAGCCGCTGGCGCAGGCGCAGCGCCAGCGCCTTGCCCTGCAGCGTCGCCTGGCGATAGAGTTGATTGAGGGCCTGGGTTTCCAGGCGTCGCCCGCTGGCGCACCAGGCCTGCACAGCCTGGCCGGTGACATAGGTGCCGGCATAGGCCACCGCAGTCTTGGGGATGATGCCCCACACCGGCACCAGCCCGATCAACTGCCGCGCCACCTGTCGCCACAAGAAACCGCTGCCCACCACGCTCGCCAATTCGGTCAACGCCTGCTGCGGTTCGCTGGGCAGGCCATAGAGCAGCGCCACCTTGTACGCCATCAATGCCTGGTTCTTGGTCAAGACAACGATGTCGGCCACGTTGAAGGGAATGTCGAAAATCGGGATCACTTCAGCCAGGCCGGTGCTCAAGGCATAGATGGCATTGTTCTGCGCAGTCGTGGCGATCAGGCGCTCGCTCAGGCCATCGCGCAGGGCAGGCAGATGACGACCCAGGGCCGGCCAGCGATCCGCGGGCGTGGTCGTTGCCAGGCTGAGGGCCAACTGCCGCGCAAACGCCTCTGGATGCGCCGCGTCGAAGCGCACCATCGGCGCACCGAACCAGCCATCTTCGGCGCCCGGCTCCCTGATGACCGCCACGGCCACCTGGCGCTGCTGCAAGCGCGCAATCAGCTCCTGCTCCACCTGCCGTGTGGAAGCCGCCTGGCTGGGCAGCAGCAGCACCAGTTCTGCCTCGCGCAAGGGCGTCAGGGCTTCGGGCAGCGCCGGCCAGTTCAACGTCTCCAGGGACGCCTGCGCCGGCAGCGGCCCACCCGGCCCCTGCAGCAGCACGGCAATCATGCCATCGCGCAGCCTGTTCGCTGCGCCCAACACCACGACTCGCGGCGGCGTCTCGGCCGCGTCGCGCAGCGCACCAACATCGAGCTCGCGTAGTTGTTCGATCACTTTACGTAAATCGGGCCAAACAGCCATAACACACCTTCGACGGGAAAGACTAACGGGGGTGATTGGCGTTGAGCAGCAGCGCGCTCACTGGCGCGCCGGCTGGCAGTTCAGCGCTGCCAGGCGCCAACTGCAATAGCGCGTTGGCGCCCACCATGGACAGCAGACGACCAGAGCTTTGCGAGCCGGTGACAGCCGCGGCCAGGCCGTTCTCCTCGCTGCGCACCACGGCGCGCACGAATTCCCAGCGTTGGGGGTCGTGATGCACCGCGTGCGCCAGCCGGACCGTCACTTGCAGGCGAGTCAGATCGCGGCGGCCCTGCATCTGCAGGAGGGCCGGACGCACGAACAACTCGAAAGCCACCAGCGACGAAACCGGAAAGCCGGGCAGGGCAAACACCGGCTTGTCGGCAATGGTGGCAAATGTCAACGGTTTGCCTGGCTTCATGTTGACCCGCCCGAAGTGGACCGTGCCCTGCATCTCCAGCAGCGGCTTCAGCAGATCGAGTTGGCCCATCGAGACGCCGCCGGAAGTCACCAGGGTATCGGCGGCGGCCAGGCCATCAAGCACCCGGCCCTCCAGGTCGCCTGGACGATCGCGGGCAACCCCCAGGTCGAGCGGCTCACCGCCGGCCTCCTGTACGGCCGCCATCAGGCTGAAACGGTTGCTATCGCGAATCTGACCGGGCGCCAGGGCCGCGCCAGGTTCAACCAGTTCGTCGCCGGTAGAAAGAACTGCCACGCGTGGGGCAGGAAAGACGAGCGCCTCGGACAGCCCCAGGCTCGCCAGCAGGCCAATCTCGGCCGGGCCGA
>JAYRVL010000361.1:0-4337 GCA_041918575.1 Anaerolineae bacterium
ACCCCTCGGGCGGGGCGCGGCCCCCCGCCCCCGAGTTTATTTCTCTGGTGAAAGGTGGGCGGGCAGGGCGGCCGGACCAACCCGCTTTGGACACGCCTCCGGCGTGACGACGCCCCCTGCCGCAGAGCTTACTTCTCTCGCGCAACGTCGTCCGGCCAGGAGGCCTGACCTACAGGGGCGCGCGCCGTGGCGGCGGAACGAAAGGCGAGCAGGGCCACGGCCAGGGCGGTGATTTGCTCGGCGCGAAAGCCGCCGGCCAGAATCAGACTGTCGCCGCGGAAGGCGTCGAAGAGCAGGCGGCTGAGCGCGTAGAGGAAAAGGGCCAGCCAGGCGCGCTGGCCGGGCCGGGCGATCGGTCGGCGCAGCAGCAGGAAGAGCGCGGCCAGTTGAGCGCCCATTTGGTAGAGCTGCACCGGGTGGCGGGCCGCGCCCCACATCTCCACGGCCCAGGGTAGCGAGGTCGGCGCGCCGTAGGCATCGCCGGCCAGGAAATCGGCCAGGCTCAGGATCGTCAACCCAAGCAGGGCGCCGGGCGCCAGCGCGTCAAGCACGGGAGCCGGCGGCAGACGCAAACGCCGGAGGTAGAGCCAGCCAACCAGCAGCCCGATGAGCAGGCCAGGCGCCCAGGCCAGGGCGTCCGGTCGCGGCGAGAGGATGGCGAGCAAATCTTGCCGGTAGGCGGACCAGAACTGCACGACATAGGCCAGGCGTCCGCCGATGAGCGCGGCGATGGCGCTGACAAAGCCCGAATTCCAGAGATGATCGCCATCCACCCCGCGGCTGCGCGCCAGGCGTGCGGCCAACCACAGCCCCGCGTAGAGGGCGGCCAGCGCCAGGAGGGGCTTGACTGGCAGACTGAGGCCGGCGATCAGAATGGTTCGAAACACGATGATGTCCCTATGGCAACAAGCTTTCGATCTTGCTCGTCAGCAGCGCCTGGCTCAGGGGGCCGCCGATGACAATTTCACGGATGACGCCTTCACGATCCACGAAGAAGGTGGTGGGCAGGGAGCGTACGCGGTAGAGTTGGCTGACCGCTGCGTCCTGGTCCAGCAGCACCGGCAGACTCAGACCGAGCGAACGCATGAAGGCGGTCACCTGGTCGGAACCTTCCGCCTGGTTGACAGCCAGCATGCGCACACCGCGGCCGTCGAAGGCCTGGCCGACGGTTTGCAGGGCGGGCATTTCCGCGCGGCAAGGTGGGCACCAGGTGGCCCAGAAGTTGAGCACGAACGGTTGACCGACCAGGTCGGCCGAAGACACGGTCTGTCCGCTCAAGTCGTCGAGGGCAAAGTTGGGGGCCGGAAAGCCGACCTGCGGGCTGGGTGGGCGCTGCCCCGGGGAGCCGAGCAGGTTGGGGTCGCTGACGCGGGTGGCGCTGATCCAAAGCAGGCCGCCAAACAGGAGCAGGAGCCAGGCCAGGCGATCGGACTTGAGATGATGAATCATGGTCGAGGTTTACTGCAATGAGCCGGTGACAGGCGAGGGGGAGGCCAGGGGCAGGGCCAGGCAGAACGACGCGCCGGGGCCGGGTCGGGCTTCCAGCCACAGGCGGCCGCCCTGGGCCTGCATCATGCGCCGGGCCAGGCTCAGTCCCAGCCCCATGCCGCCGTGGCTGCGCCGCAGGGAGGAACCAACCTGGTAGAACGGGGCAAAGATGCGCTCGCGCTCTTCGGGGGGCACGCCGGGGCCGGTGTCCTGCACGCGCAAGAAGGCTTCGGCGCCTTCGGCCGCCACGTTGATCTGCACCTGTCCGCCGGCCGGGGTGAACTTGAGCGCGTTATCGAGCAGGTGGCGCAAGATGCGGCGCAGGCCTGGCATGTCCCCCAGCGCCCAAACCGGCTCCGGCGTGGTGAGCGTCAACTGCAGGTTGCGCGCCTCGGCCACGGCCTGCGCTTCACGGATGGCAAAGCGGGCGCACTCGGCCAGATCGAGGGGTTCGATGTCAATGCCTGGGTCGAATTCCTTGAGCGATTTGAGGTAATCGAGATGAAAGAGGTCGTCCACGATGCGCTCTAACTGCCGCGCCTGGCTGTGCAGGGGGTCAATCATCTCTTGCATCTCCGGGGGCGCCAGTTCGGCCAGCAGACTGGCGTAGCCAAGCACGATGCTGACCGGAGTGCGCAGTTCGTGCGCGGCGATGTTGATGAATTCGGTTTTCAGATGTTCGAGGCGCGACAGCTCTTCGTAGGCGGCCTCCATCTGCTTGATCAGGCGTGCGTTGACGATGGCAACCGCGGCCTGGCCGATCAGCACCGAGAGCAGCTCGGCGTCGCCCAGGGCGAACGGCGACTCCAGGGTAATTTTGGTGAGGTTGATGACGCCAATGACCTGGCCCTTGACGGTGAGGGGCAAGGACAGGGCCGAGCGCAGCACGCCGCCCAGCATACTCTGGCGCAGAAATTCGGGCAGATCGTCCGGCCCGTTGACCACCAGGGGTTGGCCGGTTTTGGCAACCCAGCCGGCGATGCCATCGCCCAGGCGCACCTGCGTCTGTGAAATGACATCGGTCGGGATGCCCACCGCGGCCTGGATGGTGAGATGCAGGCGGTTTTCGTCAATCAGCATGAGAGATGCGCGCTGCGCGCCGGTCTCGCTGACGGCCGTCTCCAAGACGCGCTGCAGCAGTTCGCCCAGGTCGGTTTGCAACATGAACATGCGGCTCATTTCGTACAGCGGCACGAGTGCGCGCAGGCGCGCCAGTTCACGGCTGGAACGCCGGCGCTGCATGACCCGGCCGACCGCGTCGTGCAGGGCTGCGGCGCTCACCGGCAGCAGCACAATCTCCGACAGTTCATAGGGAGTCAGCGGAACTACGGCGGGCAGTCTTTCGGGTGTTGTCAACAACACCAGGGAGGCTTCTGCCTGCGCCGTACGCAGATCGTGAAACCAGCCCGGCGCGCGTTCGGGGATGGCCACATCAACCAGGAGAACAGCCACCGAACGGCTGCGCGCCAGGCGGAGCGTCACCTCGTCAGGATCGCTGCGCGCCACCAGGCGGCCCAGGTCATGCAGGGCCTCCTCGGTTGTTCGAATCAAGAGGGGATCGCTGGCAATGAGCAGAAAATCTGGGTCAGTCATCCTTGCCCCTCCGCATTACTCTGAGCCACCACGAACGCCACCGCGTAGGCGGCGGTGTGTGAAAGGCTGATGGCCCAGTTTCGTAAACCGAACTGCTCGGCCAGGGTCAGCGCGGCGCCGTGCAGGGAGACGATCGGTTGGCCCTGGGGCGTGCGCACGATCTCAATCTCCGTCCACTGGATGCCATCCCAACCGCAGCCGAGCGCTTTACTGACCGCTTCTTTGGCCGCCCAGCGCGCAGCCAGTGACGTGGCCCGTCCGCAACAATCGGCCGCCTCTTGGGCGGTGAAAACCCGCTCCAAGAAGCGCGCCTGATGCCGGTCCAGTATGGCCTGCACGCGTGGCACTTCAACAATATCTACACCGATTTTCAACGTCATCGGACATTCAGTTTTCTGCTGGCGTCTCTGGGGGGCCGGCAACCGCCAGCGCGTACCGATCGGGGTGTAGAAAACGCTGCGCGGCCGCCTGCAACTGATCGGCGGTCAACCCGTTGATGAACGCCGGATAGTGCTTGAGAAAATCGAGTCCCAGGTTGAAGTGCTCCATGTCGGACAGGGTATCGGCTACACCCTGGTTCGTTTCCAAGCGCAGGGGCACGATGCCGGTCATGAAGGCCTGGGAATCGGCCATCTCCTTGGACGGAATCGGCTCCTCAACCAGGCGCACGATCTCCTCCAACATGCTGGCAATGGCGCGTTCCACGTTGGCCGGATTGACGCCGGCAATCGCCATCCACGCGCCAGGGCCTTCGCCGCTCTCGGCTGCGCTGTACGCGTAATAGGCCAGCCCCTGCTTCTCGCGCACATTTTCACCCAGGCGCCCCATCATGCCAAACCGTCCCAGGATGGTGTTCGCCAGGGACACGGCGTAGTAAGCAGGATCGCTGCGCTGCGGCCCCAACCAGCCCAATACGATGTCAGACTGCGTTTTTCCAGGGATGGCAACCCGGCGCTGGACGCTGGCATTGACCGCGGCGACGGGCGGCAGGTTGGCGGTCACCGGCGCATGCTGCCAGCCGCCGAGCAGTTGCTCGATCTGCGCCAACACCGCTGCCGCCTGCACGTCTCCTACAACAACCAGGGCGCCTGCAGCCGGGCCGTAGTGGCGCTGATAGAAATCTATCAGGTCAGGCTGCGTGATGCCGATCACCGTCTCGCGTTCACCGACCGGGCTGCGACCGTAGGGATGATCGGCGCCAAAGAGCAACTGGTGAAAAGTCAGCGAGGCCATGCTGCGCGTGTCGTTGTCGCGCT
>JAYRVL010000362.1:0-8559 GCA_041918575.1 Anaerolineae bacterium
GTTGGCCAGACGTAGTCGGTAGCCGTCTCGGTTGGATAGGGCGTGTCGGTGGGCGTCTCGGTTGGCCAGACGTAATCGGTGGGCGTCTCGGTTGGGTAGTCGGTAGCCGTCTCTGTGGGATAGGGCGTGTCGGTGGGCGTCTCGGTCGGCCAGACGTAATCGGTGGGCGTCTCGGTTGGGTAGTCGGTAGCCGTCTCTGTGGGATAGGGCGTGTCGGTCGGGGTTGAGGTTGGATAGGGCGTACCGGTGGCGCTGGCAGTCGCCGTCAGCGTGGCCGTTGCCGTGGGCGTGCGCGTGGGGGTGGCCGTTGCTGTCGGTGTGCGGGTGGCGGTCGGTGTGCGGGTGGCGGTGGGTGTGCGGGTGGCGGTGGGAGTGCGGGTGGCAGTCGGCGTGCGGGTGGCAGTGGGTGTGCGGGTGGGGGTGCGCGTGGCCGTGGGAGTGCGTGTGGCGGTGGGCGTGGGCGTGGGCGCACAGCCGCCCGGCGCCTGGGGATCGTCGAACCGGTTGAAGTTGCTGGTTTCGCCCGCCTGCCAGTGACCGTCCCAATTACTGTCTTCGTTGCCATCTATCCACAGGCCGTTGTCGTTGTCCGGGTCACGCTCCTTGCGCAAACCGTCGTGATCCCAGTCTGATGCAACTGGGCCGTAAACGCTGTGCGTGCTGTAGATGTAGCTGTGCATGTCGGGTTTGTCCCAGATACAGTCATCGTCGCTATCAACGAAGTTCGGGTTAGTGCCAAAACGGTTGATCTCATCGAAGTTCGTGATGCCATCGCCGTCCGTGTCCTGGCTGACGCTGGCCTCCTGCATGCGGCCGGCCGCGCCAGCCGCAGGCGCCCAGGCGCCCTGCAGAGGCATGCTGTTGTATTCCCACCACCGGCCGTCGCCGAACCACGGATCGTTGTAGTAAACGAAGCCCCTACCGCGTAAGATCGGATTGGGGCCGGTCGCGCTGTAGTAGGCCCAACCGCGCAGGACGATGGCGTGACCCGGAATGTAGGCCACGACCGGAATCTGGTTGGCCGTCCAGTTGACGATTTGTCCCCACGTCGGTTTGTTGGCAACGGTCACGATGTTGGCGTTGCTCAGCGCCCAGGAGGTTAGCCCACCCATCACGGCCACCTGCGTCGGGTTGTCGTGTCCCAGGTCGTAGTAGGGCATACCAGCGCCGAAGAGCTGATAGCTGATGCGATCTTGCGTCAGGTCGCCGCCAAAATAATGGTTGACCATGGCGATCGCGGCGCGGGCGCAGTTGTTGCGGCCATGCATGCTGTGATTGGCCGCCGTGTCGGCGTGCGGCCCATCCCAGGGTTGGCGCGCGCCGATCTCGCTGTCGCCATCCCAACAGATCAGGTCGCTGTCTTTCATCTGCAGGAGCGGCGCCACGTTGACGGCGGCCCATGTCCAGGGACTGGGCGGGAGGGGACTCACCTGCGCCTGCAGCGTGGGCGTCAGTGGATCGGCGCTGGCGATGGTGATCTCCGCGGCCGCGCTGAAGGGGGAGATGCGGCCGTCCGCGTCGCTGGCCTGGACGCGCCAGAAATAGACGCCGTCGGCCGGCGCAGCGGGCGGCGCGTAGCGCGGCTCGGTCAGGTTGATGTCGAGCAGCGGTGAACTGAAAGCGGGGTCGTCGTCCATCTGCAGGCGGTAGAGGAGTGCGCTGGGCGCGCTGTACCAACCCAGGCTGAAATCCTGGCTCAGGACCAGGGCGCCGCTGGCCGGCAGCAGGACATCGGTCGTGGGCGGCGCGTTGGCCGCGCCGGGCGTGGTTTCGCCGGCGCCGTAGACCACCCAACTGTCGGGGAGATGGGCCGGCTGATCGGGATAGAGGCCGATGCTTTCGCCGGGAACCGATTCGTCGGCGGTCAGGCCGCCGCGGCCGGCGCGGACGTAGGCGTCATCGGGCCAGCGGTTGGCGGCCGCGGCCATGGCGGCCTGGGCGTTGGGCGTAACGCCCCAGGCCACGAACGCGTGCAGGTTCTCCGGCAGCGGGTCGGCCGGATGAAAGAGCGCCAGTTGATCTCCGGCGGTCGCGAAGGGCTGTGTCAGGGGCGCGCTGCTGTGCAGGGTGGCGAGTTGATCGCTGAAATCGTAGTCGTCCGCGCCGGGGCCGAGGCCATCGAACTGCAGCAGGACGAACGCGCCGCCGGGCACATCGGGCAGGGCGCTGGGGATGGTGTAGCTGAAGGCGTCGCCGTCGGTCAGGATGCCGGCCTGCAGGGGAATCGGCGCGGCGCCGCGATTGGTCAGTTCGACCCAGGGCGCCTGGCCGCCGTCGCCGACCGGCATGACTTCCTGGATGCTCAGCGCGCCGGGGCGGCAGGTTTGCCCCATCTGCGCAGAGACCTGCATGAGATCGGGCATGGCGATGACGCCGTTACTGTCCAGGTCGAAGCGCGGCTCGTAGTTGGGCGTGACCGGGTTGTCGTCCGGGTCGGGGTTGTCGGCGGTCAGGCCCCAGCGTTGGGCGCTGGCGCGCAGGTCTTCGACGCCAACGCCCAGTGGGTCCAGGAAATCGGCGCAGGTGGTCAGCGGTTGATGTTGATCTGCGCCCGCCGGCGGCAGCGCCGCGGCGGGTCGAACGTGAGGGTTGGGCCAGGCAGGCGTGGCGTTCAATGGGGAGGGCAGTCCGCGATCTGCCAGCAGCAGAACCGCCCCGGTCAACAGAAACAGAAGAAGCCAGGATTGTCCTTTCATGGTATTACCTCCGCGTAGCCGATGCAGCAGAAAACCATACCATAGGGGTGCGATCGGTGGGGCGATCTTCAGAAGGGACAGGTAGCTACTCAGGTGCAGGGCGGCTCATCGGGCTGATGCGTTCGCCGCCATCGGCAGGGTGACACGCACGGTCGTACCGTGGTTGGGAAGGCTGTCGAGGGTGAGTCTTCCGTCGTAAAGCTCAACGATGCGTTGTGCCAGCGCCAGTCCCAGGCCCAGGCCCTGCTGTTCGTAGCGTTTGCGCTCGAATTGAACACACGCAGCTATCGCGGAAATTTGCTCGGCGGTCATGCCGCGGCCCCGGTCGCTGATGACAAGTTCCAGCATACCTGCTCCGGCGGGCCGGCTGCTCACCAACACGGGCGCACCGGCCAGCGAGAACTTGAAGGCATTCTCGATCAACTCCTGCAGCATCGAGACGAAATGCGCTTCGTTGATCTGGGCAGGAGCTTCCTGTAGATCGAGGGTCAAATCCGCTGTTCGTTCCACCCGCCTGGTGCAGTTTTGGGCCACATCCTCGATGATCCCGGCTGTCATTGGCAAATACTCGCTGCGCAGCGCCCTGACATACTCTGGATCCCTGGATTTGATTTCGAATTCGGAGAGGAGCAAAAACCGCTGCACCAGCCGGTACAGGCGTTGGCTGGCGCTTTGCAGGCTCACCGCAATCTCGCGCACTTCCTCCGGCTGCAGTGCAGCGTAGCCCTCGTAGAGGATGTCCGAAAAACCGATGATGCCGGTCAACGGGGTGCGCAGTTCATGGGGCAACATGCGCGTCATACTCTGGCGCAAATCGTCCATCTTCGCTCGATAGTGACGCACGATGGTGGCCCGCTTGGCCAGGCGAGCCGTAATGGATTTGAGCACCTCATTCCGGCTAAAGGGTTTGATCAGATAGTCGTCGGCGCCATGGGCCATGCCCGCGCGCACATCGGCCGCGGTGGTTTTGGCCGTGAGGAAAATGAATGGAATGATGGCGGTGATCGGGTCCTGGCTCAGTTCCTGGTAGACGCCATACCCGTTCAGTTTTGGCATCATGATGTCGCACAAGATCAGGTCGGGCAGGTGTTGGCCGGCCAACCGAACGCCAATACGCCCATTGGCCGCGGTCAGCACTTGATACCCCTCCATCTCCAACAGGTCGGCCAGGTTTTGTCGAATGATCTCCTCATCTTCGATGACAAGAATCGTGGTCATGCGGTCCTCCTTCGATCTTCTTTTTTTGTGTTGATGTTATGCCACGGGCAGGTCCACGATGTTATGCCACGGGCAGGTCCACAATGAATGTGCAGCCCTGGCCCTCCACGCTTTCTACGGCCATGGTGCCTCGATGAAGCTCCACCGCCCGCCTGGCAATGTTCAGCCCCAACCCTGTGCCAGCGATCGAGCCGACGTTGTCTGCCCGGTGAAAAGGTTCGAACAGGTGCGTCATGTCATCCGCGGGGATGCCGATTCCTTGATCCGTCACCCGTATGATGACCCGATCGCTCTCGCGCCGTGCCGCCACCTGCACGGTGCTGCCGGCCGGCGAGTATTTGATGGCATTCGAGATCAGGTTGCGCAAGATGTGGTGCAGGAGTCGCCCATCCATGAGCGGCGGCGCTTCTCCTTCGCCCATCCCCGTTAACTCCATGACCAGGTGATGTTGCGCGCCCATCCCCAGTTGGAACTCCTCCACGATTTCCTGGAAAAAATCGGCGAAATTCAGCGGAATCGGCTCGAAAGCAAACTGGCCGGCTTCGGATCTGCTGACAAGCAACACGTCGTCCAGCAGCCCGGTCATGCGCTGCACGGTGGCCTGAATGCGGTGCAAATGCGTGAGCCGCTTTTCTTCAGAAAAACGAGCGCCGTAGTGTTCGAGCAGCTCGGCCGAAGAAAGGACGGCTGTCAGCGGGGTGCGGAACTCATGCGAAACCATGGAGACAAAGCGGGTCTTGAGATCGTTCAGTTCGCGTTCACGCGCCAGGGCGCGTTCATCATCTTCGTACATTTTCTGGAGCTGCGCATTGGCTTTTTCCAGGTCGGCTGTGCGCTCCGCCACACGGACCTCCAGCTCAGCCGCGTGGGCCTGTAATTCACGGTAGAGGCCGGCATTCTCCAGCGCCTGCGCGGCCTGATCGGCCAGGCCTTGCAGCAGCGTGAGATCGTCGCTGGTGAAATCACGAATCTGACCCACGGTGAAGGCCGCGAGCAGGCCGATCGTCTCAGCGCCGCGCTGCATCCTGGCGGCCGCCACACTGCGAACGTCGAGCGCGGCAGCGCCCGGCAAGTCAGGCAGGTCAGGCATGACCCGCACATCGGCAAGAGCCAACGTCAGCTTCATCGGGTGGGTGTGCCGGTCGAACAGGGTGCGTAAGGCCGGCATGTAGTGCTCAACCGTCCCAAGGGAGACGGCCGGTTGGCTGGCGCAGTGAAGGCTGTTGCCTACGGACTTGTCGAGCGTGATGCAGGCCGCCGCAACCTTGAGCGCGCGGTGAGTTTCTTCACACACCGCGTCCAGCACGGCTTGCGGGCTGAGATGAGCATTCAGGCGGGCCGCGGTGCGCACCAGGGCTTCGGCGTGAGCGGTGCGCTGGCGCACCATCTCTTCCAGGACCATGTTCTGATTCTTGAGCTGCAAATGCATGGCGCGCGTGGTGAGCAGGTTCTTGACGCGCAGCATCACCTCGACGGCGTCTATCGGTTTGGTCAGAAAATCCAGGGCGCCGCCGGCCAGGGCGCTCTGTTTGGCCTCTGGGGTGACATTGGCCGTCAGAACCAGGATGGGGAAGTACTCCCCGGTCGGGATGAGCGGTTGCAGCGCGGCCATGACGCCAAAGCCGTCCAGATAGGGCATCATGAGGTCGAGCAGCAGTAGATCGGGCTGCCATGCCTGGTAGACGGACGTGACCTGCCGCGGATCCGTGACCCCTCTGTAATCGTGATAGCCATATTTTGACAACAGTCCTTCCAGCAGGTCAATGTTCACATCCTGATCGTCCACGATCAGGATGCGGGCGTTCTTGAGGGATGGGTCGAGCATGGTGATGTCTCCAATCCAGACGATCAGTGTTCTGGCGTCTCAGCCGGATCGCCGTTTTGGCTGGCTGCGGGCGGCTGATCCACGGGCAGCTCGAAACAAACGGCGCTGCCCTTGTCTTCTCCTGCACTTTCCGCCCAGATGCGGCCGCTGTGCGCCTCCACCAGCCGCCGCGCCAGCACCAGGCCGAGGCCGAGACCACCGTGCGGCCGCGTACCTGACATATCGCTTTGGGTGAAAGGTTGGAAAAGATGCGGCAAAAATGCGGGGGCGATGCCGATGCCGGTGTCGCGCACGGTGAAGCGGACTGATGATGGCTGCGCGCCGTGTGATGACGATGGAATGTCGTCCTGCGCCTTCACCCTTTCGGCATCCGTCAGGCGCTGTTCGCACTCAACGGCGACATCGCCCCCTGCGGGGGTGAACTTGATGGCGTTGCCGATCAGGATGCGCAGGATGCGGTCGAGGAGCTGCGGATCGGCGCGCAGGGGGCAAGCAGCCGGATGCGGCCCCATGGTCAAACGGATGCTCTTCTGCTCGGCGGCAGGCGTCAACGCGGTGCATACCGTTTCGATGGCCGCACCCGCATCTACCGTCTGTATGTCGAGCCTGAGACGGTTGCCTTCAGCACGCGTATAGTCCAGCAGTTCGTCTATCATCTCCAACATCTGAAGCCCGCTGCGGCGAATTTGTTGGGCGCTTTTCAGGCTGCGCGGCGGCAGAACATCGGCGTCCATTTCCAACAACTGTGCGAAGCCGAGGATGGCGTTGAGCGGCGTATGCAACTCATGGCTGAGCACAGAGAGGAACTCGCTCTTGGCGCGGCTGGCGGCTTCGGCGGCGCCGCGGGCACGGCGCAGATCGTCCACCATCTGCACTCGGTTGGTGATGTCGTGAATCACGCCCTGCTGGTAGCGGGGATGGCCGTGCTCGTCTTTGATCAGTATGGACTCGTCGCGCACCCACACGACGGCGCCGTCACGACGCACCAGCCGATATTCGGCGCGGAAGAGTTCGGCTACGGCTGTGGCGCGGGCGTATTCAGCCAGCACGCGCTCGCGGTCTTCCGGGTGCAGGCTCTTGGCCCACAGTTCGGGGTCGGCCATCCATTCATCCACGGTGATGCCCAGCATGGGTTCGATCTGCGGGCTGGTATAGAGTGAGCTGCCGACAGCGTCGAGCGCAGCAATGTAAGTGACCGCCGGGATGTTCTCGGCCAGGGCGCGGAACTTGGCCTCAGACTCGCGGTACTGGGCGATGCGAGCCTGAAGTTCCTCGCCCAGCATGTTCACGCCGACCGCCAGCGCATCGAGAACGTCGCCCGTTCCATGCACTTCTGCGCGCTTGTCGAAATCGAGCCTGGCGAGCGCGATCAAGGCTTCGGTTATTTCGCCCGCGCGCTGTCCGGTGTAAGCGGCGCGTGTTTTGGCCTCCCGTTTTTCGCGTTCCAGTTCCTGCGCCTGCCGTTCGATTTGCCGTAAATATCGTTTCCGCAGGTCGGATGACAGGCGGATGATAACCCCGAAGACAATCTCCATTGCGATGATGGACACAAGGTCCCCAAATCCCCAGCCCACCCCGAATGCAGGCAACAGCAGAGTGCCTGCAAGGGTGGCAAAAAAAATCGCGTACGAATCTCGCGGCGAAAGAAACAGGTTTGCCAATAACAAAGGGAGAGGGAGAAAGACCGCCGAAGACATATATTGGGGGTTTTGAATAATGGCGCCGAAGATCCCAGCAAACAAGGCGCCCACCAGAATCCACGCCGAGAGACTCGTATGACGTGTGCGGCTCAAGCAGTAATCCAGCAGAATACCGGCGATAACCGCAGATTCCATCGTAACGAGAATCGGGTCGAAGACACCTTCGAAGAAATAATCAGTCAGCACAACGACAATGTACGAAATGAGCATCAGGGGACCCATCACGATCAACACGACCGATAAAAGATGCGCGCGGCGGCGCTCCTCCGGCTGTGTGACGGAGGGATGCGGCTCGGTGAGCCGCGCCCACAATTTTCCGAACGCGCTCATGCGTGAAATCCTTTCAACCATTCGATCGCTTCGCCTTCATCGGGGAAAAGGTGGATCGGCATCGGCATTTTATTGAGGCCGAGGAAAAAGTTGGCAACGACGCGGCTGAGGGGAGAGTGAACGAGCAGGGCTATCGCGCTCGTACGCACGCTACTTTCGCGGCTGGCGAAATAGGCGCGAGCGTCCCGGTCAATGCCTTTGATTAGCCGGATGTCCAGCAGCACAGGTCGTTTCCCGCCGTCGTCAAACTTCATTCCAGCGGCGATATTTTCCTGGGCTTCCGCAAGAGTCATGTGGATGCCCGGCAGGCTGACGCAGCGCAGGATGCCGTCTTCTCCGAGCCAGACTTTGCCCGTTCGGGTGGTGATAATTTGATGGCTCATCGGTATCCTTTCAACCACTCCAGCGCTTCGGTTTCGTCGGTAAAGAGGCGGGTGGGAATCTTCGGATTGCGATTCAATCCGAGGAAGAAATTGGCGATGATGCGGCTCAACACCGATTCGATCAGCAGGGCGACGGCGAACGCGCCTA
The DNA here is from genome assembly GCA_041918575.1 of Anaerolineae bacterium. GTDB lineage: Bacteria > Chloroflexota > Anaerolineae > SSC4 > Amarolineaceae > Amarolinea. Next base: position 8,301 of record JAYRVL010000362.1, read on the forward strand.
CGGCTTCGGCAAAAAAGGCGCGCGCCTCGCGATCCATGGATGCCAGCAGGCGGACGTCGAACAGGCACGGGCGCGGCAACCCTCCGCTGAGTTCGATCAGGCGGGCGTTGGCATCATGCGCCAGGGCGAGGGTCATGCGCACGCCCGATTTGTAAACGCCGCGCAGGATTCCCTCTTCGGTCAACCACATGGTTCCGTATTCGAGTTCGACGCGGTTTGTTTCCGTGCGTTCCATGAAAACATCCTTTCTGTAACGCGA
>JAYRVL010000363.1:0-1967 GCA_041918575.1 Anaerolineae bacterium
CCCCCGAATTCATTCGGCGCAAATCCGGTCGGCGCAGGCCGACCTGGCGGCGGAACGCCCCTTCGCCCCGAATTCATTCGGCCCCCTTCCCCCCGAATTCATTCGGGGTCTTCCGAATTCGTTCGGCTACGATCCTGTTCCTGCGTAGTGATCCAGGCCGAACAGCCAGACGCGGTAGGCCACGATGAGCAGAAAGGCGGCTACCAGCGGGCTGAGCCAGGCCAGCGCGCCGACATCACGACCGAGCAGGTACGAAGCCGGGTAGTACGAGGCGAAGCCATAGGGGATCAGCCAGGTCAGCAGCAGGCCAATGCCGCGCTGATAGATGCTCAGCGGGTACTTGGCGAACTCGTGCAGCTCGAACACCATGCGCGTGACCGGAATGGATTCCACGATCCAGAACGCGGTGGTGCAGGTGATGAGGTTGAGGGAAATGAAAATGACGCCGCCGCTGAGCACCACAACGACCAGGTAAAGCACCGTCAGCGGCGTCACCACAACATCGAGCGTGCGCAGCGCGATGACGGTCAGCGTCAGGCCGACGGCAAAATTGCCGACGCCATCATGGCAGAAGCGATCGGCCAGCAGGTGAAAGAGCGGATTGATCGGCCGCACCAGGAAGCGATCGAAGCCGCCGCTGCGGATGTAGTCATGCCCGATGGTCCACAGATTGTCGGCAAACATGTGATTGATGGACTTTGCCAGCACCACCAGGCCGTAGACCAGGAGAATTTCGTAAAAACTCCAGCCCGACAGGTTGGGAATCTGGCGCATCACCACCCACACCATCAGCAAACCCGCGGCCTGCTCCGACACCGTGGAGGACGCGCCGATCAGGAAATTGACCCGGTACTCCATCAGGATCTTCAACCGCTGCAGCAGGAACAACCAATACAGGCGGCCATAGCGCATCACCCTGCCCATTCAGCCTCCATTCACCCCCCCTGCACCGTGACCGCACGAATGGCGCGCTGAAAGACGAGTCGCGAGGCCACGGCCATCCCCACCAGCCACACGAACTGCACCAGCCACAGCCGCGGCGCGTCGGCGAGGGGCGTGATGCCGCTGAGCAGTGAAACCGGCACGTAGAGCGACTGCGCAAAAGGCAGCGCCAGGGTCAGGTTGCGCAGCCAGTCGGGCATCATCTCGAGCGGTACCAGCGCGCCGCTGAAGAAGAGGCCCAGGCCGTAGCGCAGATAGCTCCATCCCCACACCTCGGTCGTGTAGAAGGCCAGGCAGGCCAGAATCCAATCAAAGAAGAAGATGACGGTGAAGCCGAGGAAGAGCGAGACCGCGAACGCGGCCCAGGTGGCCGCGTCGGCCGGCAGGCGGATGCCAAAGATCAGCACCCCCAGCAGCAGCAGGGGCAGCTTGGTGACGAGCGCCACCCCCACGTCGGTCAGCGCCTCGACGTAGTAGCGCGCCTGGAAGTCCACCGGCCGCAGCAGCTCGATGCCGATCATGCCTTCACGCATCCCGTAGCCCATGGCAAAGATGAGACGTGTGCTCATGACCGGCGCCAGGACCTGCGCCAGCAGCACGTAATTGAGCGTTTGGGTCAGGCTGAGGCCGCTGAGGGTGTTGGCGTTGCGATATACCGCGTTCCAGAAATAGACGAAGATCGTCATGGCGACGATCTGCACGATGAACTCCATCCAAACCCAGATGCGATAGGCCAGGAAGAGCTTCGGTTCCATCGCGGCCAACGCGCCGTAGACTCGCCATTTCGATCGCAGAAACTGCCAGATTGATGTGGACATGGCTGCTTCAGTCCAACGCGCCGCTGTAGATCTGCTTGATGATGCTCGGCAGGTCCGGTTCGGCCAGCGAAAAATCTATCACCTCGGCCTGATTCATGATGGCCGCGGCCACCTGGCTGGCCGTGGTGCGCAGCCGGTCGAAGCGCAGCACCAGCTTGCGGCCGGCCGCCGCATCATCGGCCGGCGGAGGGATCGTCTCGGCGTCCG
>JAYRVL010000364.1:0-2554 GCA_041918575.1 Anaerolineae bacterium
AAGGTGGCGGTGATGACCCAGGGCAGGCGACTGAGGAACAGGAGATAGGCGTCTGCAGTGGCGCCGGCGCCCAGCAGGCCGAAGCCGCTCAGCCCGGCCATGCCCCAGCCCGTGCCCCAGCTTTCGTCCAGGGCTGTCCATTCCCAAACCAGGCCGTCGAAGCCGGGGCGGCTGTCCACCAGGCCGATGCCGCCGAACTGCAGGGCAAAGCCGATGGCCCAGTAGCTGAGCACGGCCAGGCCAACCGCCGCCAGCAGCGTCAGGGTGGCTTGACGGGCCTGTTCCGGCTCCAGGCCGCCGGCGACGAGCAGCGTCAGGCCGAGGGGAAGCAGGAGCGCCAGCGCGCTGCTGAAAATGGACAGAACCAGCGCCGCATCCGGGGGCGTCGAAGAGGCTGCGCGTGCGGGGATGGCGACGATCAAACTGGCGAGCAAGGCCAGCAGGTAGCTCCGGCGGAAGCGCATGAGGGCGATCTCCTGACAACAAACGAGATGCGAGACGATGGGTGCGGATGACGATTTTTTCATCTTGCGGCCAAGTGTACCAGAGACTACGCGAAGACCAAAATGAAACCGCCGGAGAACACAAGGAGGTGGTACGCAGATTCACACGGATGGACACGGGTTTTCTTTTTCTTGTGCAAGACCGACCTGCGCCGACCGACATTGGGTCCACGCAGGTGAACGCCTGCCTGTCACCCCCATCAGGCGCGATTTCAAGCGCTCGCCTGCTCGCCGACAGCGCCGTCACGTTGGAGGCGTGACCAACGGGTTGCGGCACAAGCTTGACATAAGGAAATAGTAAAGGAGATAGTATAGGAAAGTGAAAGACCGCGTGATTTCGTGGGGATTGGGGATCGCCAGCCTGGCGCTGTATGTCGCCACGGCCGCGCCGACTGTGGTGACGGTGTTCGACGACAGCCTGGAGTTCCAGGTGGTCCTGCCCACGCTCGGCATCGCCCATCCCACCGGCTATCCGCTCTACACGCTGCTCGGCTGGCTGAGCACACGCCTGCTGCCGTTCGGTGATGCGGCCTATCGCGCCAACCTCTTTTCCGCGCTGACGGCCGGCCTGACCGCGGCGCTGCTCTACCGGCTGCTGCTGCGCGTCGTGGGCGGCCGCATGCCCGCGCTGCTGGCCGCAGCCCTCCCCGCCATTTCGCCGCTGTGGTGGTCGCAGGCCACGCTGGCCGAGGTTTACGCGCTGCACGGGCTTTTTGTCGTGGCCTTGTGGTTGGTGGCCTTCGACGAACGCACCGCGCCCGACGCCGGTCGCTGGGCGCTTCCGGTTGCCGTGCCCATCGCATTGCCCCTGCTCAGCGGCCTGGCCTTGACGCATCACCGCATGACGCTCCTGCTGGCGCCGGGCCTGGCGCTGTGGGTTGGCCTGCGCTGGTGGGACAGCAGGCGGCCAGCGCTGGGATTCAGTCCGGTCGCCTGGCTGAAAGTCGCACTCCTGGCCGCGCTGCTCTTGCTGACGCCGCTGCTGCTCTACGCCTACGTCTGGCTGCGCGGGCAGGCCATTCCCACCACGGCCGGCGTCTGGCTGAACACCTGGCCCGCGTTCTGGCAGCACATCAGCGCCAGCGCCTATGGCGCGTTCCTGGTGGGTTCCAGCGCCGGTCGCGCCGCGCCGCCGGACATCGTGCAGCTCCTGCTGGCGCAGTTTGGCCCGCTCGCGGCCCTGTTGGGCCTGTGGGGGCTGTTCCCCTGGCCGCTGCAGATTCGGCGTTGGTTGGTATTGGCGCTGACCCTGGCGATCCAGGCCGCGTTTGCCCTCAGCTATCGCACCGCGGACGCCGAGGTCTTCTTCCTGCCGGTGACGCTGCTCTTTTCACTGTTCATCGCGGCCGGGCTGGTGCAGGCGCAGGACGCGGCGCTGCTGGCGTTGGCGCAATGGCGGCGGGCCGGCCTGCCCTTGCCGGGCAGGTTTGCCTGGTATCGAGCGGCGCTGCAAGCCGCCCTGGCCCTGCTCGTGGCCTGGGTTCCCGCCCATCAGGCCTGGGCTGCGTTGACCGCCGCGCCGCCCGGACCGCAGACCTGCGAGCAAGCGCTGGCGGTGGGCAAACCGCCCGATCTGACGCCCAATCGCCGCGGCGACTGGCGAGTGGCCGATTGCGCGCAGGACATCCTCAGCCAGCCGCTGGAGCCAGGCGCGGCGGTCATCGGCCTGCTGGGCGAGATCACCCTGCTGCGCTACTATCAGCAGACGGCCGGCCAGCGCCCTGACCTGCTCACACTGGTGGCCGACGCGGAAAGCGACCGGCGCGCGGCCGTGCTGACGACGCTGGCCGAAGGGCGCCCCGCGTACCTGCTGCGTCCCCTCGCTGGCCTGCTGGCGCCGGGCCTGGCGCTCGATGCGGTTGGCCCGCTGCTGCGGGTGCGCACCACAACGATGGCGCCTGCACCAGAACCGCCCGCCCTGGCGCGGCCGGTCGCCATCGCGCCCCAGGTCGAGATTGCAGCCGCGGCCAGTTGGCCGGTATCTGTGCATCAGGGGCGCGTGCAGCGCATCGGCGTCGTCTGGCAGGTGACCGGGGCCATCACCGACACCT
>JAYRVL010000365.1:0-8878 GCA_041918575.1 Anaerolineae bacterium
AAACCATAGCAACATCCCGCATGGGTATGTGGCATGGATTTGCCTCATGGGCGCTCCAACAAACCCACCCGCCGGGTGGACTTGTCGTTACCGATTCGTCGCTCACGGGGTACGCCTGGCCGCGGCCAGGCGTCAGCGTGAGCATAAGCAGCACACACAGGAAGCCCGAAATCAGACTCGCCTTCATTGGATTACCTCCGAATCTATTCTGCTGTTCGCAGGGGGAATCACTTCAGCTTCGATGCAATCGGAAAACAGTCAGGTTGACTTATTGTGTAGACAGATACGGTGTGTGGAATCGTGCTGGCATGGCGGGAGTAACCTCCTTCTGGTGGGTTGGATTCAGGTTGACTTACCACTGGAGTGGAGAGAACACGCGAGGTTCTTACCATTCAAGAGGTTTGTGATGATGGCGTAGCATATCAGACGCCCAAGAACCTGTCAAAAGGCGTGTTCTTGTCTTTTCATTTCCGCTTTGTCATTCGCTTGCGCCTGTGGTAACATAGCCTTATCTCGTTGCGCGAGGCAGGTATGCGGTTGCTTTCGTTCATCTGGCGCCGACCCCACATGGCGGCTCTGACATTATTTTCCCTTCTCACCCTGGCCCTGACCTATCCCCTGGTCATGCACTTGACCACGCATGTGCCGGGCAGCGCCACTTGGGCCTTCGATGAATACACCTTCCTCTGGAGCGCCTGGTGGTTCAAGACGGCTGCGCTCGATCTGCACAGCAGCCCGTTGCACACCCCCCTCCTCTTCTATCCGCTCGGCCTGGATCTGATCCTCTACACCTACAACCTCTTTCATGCCGTGCTGGGCCTGCCCCTGCAACTGGCGGGCAACGTGCCCCTCGCCAGCAACCTGATGCTCTGGTTCGCCACGCTGACGAGCGGTTACGGCGCGTTTCTTCTGACTCGCTGGCTGCTGGCCGCGGCGGATCAACGCCCGCCCGCGCTCTTCCCCAGCCTGCTGGCCGGGCTGATCTACGCTTTTGGCGCCAACCGGGCCGTTTACCAGGCCCTCGGTCACTACAACATCGCCAGCGTGCAATGGCTGCCTTTCGCCCTGCTCTATTTCCTCAAAGCGGCGCGGGCCGACGGCCGGGCCGCCTGGCGCGCAGCCGGTCTGGCCGGCCTCTTCAGCGGCTTCCTCCTGCTCACCGACATGACCTTTGCCGTGTTCCTGGCGCTGGCGCTGCTGACGCTGCTGCCCATGCAGCCCCGGCCCAACGCCGCGCCGCCTGCCCGCCGCCCGACCTGGCGGCAGCAGGTGGCCCGATTGGCCCTCGCCGGCGCGGTGGCCGCGCTGGTCAGCGGCTATCTGCTGCTGCCCACCGTGCGCGAGATGCTCGGCGGCCGCTACGGCCTGGAGGGCTGGGGCGATGCGCTCAAGCTCTCCAACGATCTGGCAAGTTTCGTCACGCCGGCGGCGCTGCATCCCGTGCTCGGCCAGGATTGGCCGCAGGCGCTGCGCGCGGCTGAAACCGGCAGCGCCCGCTTCAGCGATGTCAACACCGGCTTCGTCGGCATCGTCACCCTGGCGCTGGCCCTCCTGGCCGGCCTGGCCGCTCGCCGGAGCAAGTCCGGCCCGACGACCTGGCAGGCGCTGGCCGGCTGGATCGGCCTGGCCCTGCTCAGCGCGCTGCTCTCGCTCGGCCCGCTGCTGCAAATCAACGGCCAATGGCGCTTCGACCTGGACAACCTGCTGCCCGAAGGCGTCACCTTTCCGCTGCCGTTTGCGCTGCTGCACTACCTGCCGTTCATCAACGCCAACCGCACGCCCAACCGCTTCAGCATTCCGCTCATGCTGGCGCTGGCGGCGCTGGCCGCGGTGGGCAGTCAACATCTGCGCACGCAGCTGGCGGGTTGGCGGCCCGGCCGGCCTCTGATCGCGGGGTTGAGCGGTGTGCTGGCCGCCGCGGTGCTTTTCGAGCACCTGGCCTGGCCCCTGCCGCTGACCGACACGCGGCCGCCGGCCGTCTACGGCCAACTGGCGCAGGAGCCGGGATCGTTCGCGGTGCTCTCCCTGCCGCTGGGCTGGCGCAACGGCTTCCGCGTCTTCGGCGCCGAAGACACGCGCGTGCAGTGGTACCATCACCTGCACGGCCAGCCCCTCATCGGCGGCAACGCGGTGCGCAATCCTCCCTTCAAGTTCGATTATTTCGAGCGCCTGCCCCTCTTCCAGGCGCTGACCGGCCTGGAGATGTATCGAACGCCGGACGCCGCGCTCGATCAGGCCGCGCGCGCCCAGGCCGCGGCCCTGATGACCCTGTTCGACGTGCGCTACCTGGTGGTCAACCCGCCGACGCCCGGTCGCTATCCGTATGTGGACACCTGGCAGGCCACACGCGACTACGCCTTGCAGGTGCTGCCGGTGGATCCACAGCCCGTCTTCGCGGCCGATGGCGTGCAGGTCTATCGGGTGCAGGCGCCGCCGCCGGCGCTGCCGTTCGAGCTTGATTTTGGCGGCCAGGACACCCTGCCCTACCGCGGCGACCATTGGGGCGCGGACGAGGCCGACCTGGCCGGCGCCAGCGCGGTTTGGATGACCGGCCGTGAGACCGAGCTTTTCGCGCCGGTGCAGCCACAGCCCGGCCAGAGCCTGCGACTGACGCTGCGGGTTACGCCGTACAGCTTTCCCGGCGGCCCCACGCAGACGCTGGCCGTGGCCTGGAACGGCCGGCCGTTGGGCCAGCGTACACTGGCGCCTGGCTGGCAGGAGATCACCTTCGAGGCGCCGGCCGGCGCGGCGCGCAGCGGCCCCAACACTGTCAGCCTGACCGCCGGCTGGGCGCAGGCGCCCCGCGACGCGCAGCCGGAGACGGCCGCCATTGGATCAACCGGTGTGGCCGCGCCGATCATCATCGAAGTGCATGCGTTCGGCCAGGCTTTCATCACCCTGACGAAACCAGACGGGAGCCGGGTGGATGCCTCGACCGGCCGTCGCGGGGTCAACCTGGCGGTGTTGGACGAAAGGACCGGCGCATTGCTCGACAAGCGCGGCTTCGACACGGCCGCCAATGACTACGAATCCGAGGCGCTGGCCGCGTACCTGGCGCAGACGCCGGTCGGCCGCGTGGTGGTGGTTGCCACCAGGGAAGACGCCACGCCGCATTTGACCGCGGCCGCCCGCGGCGCGCTGGCGCGGCTGGGGCTGAACGCGGACCTGGCGCCGGGCGTCAGCCTGGCCGCGGTGGGTGTGCAGGGCGCGGCGAGCGGTTCTGCGGCGCAGGTCACAGGGCCGGGCGATGCCTTCCTGCGGGTGGGCGGCGACGGCCGGACCCTGGCCCTGGCCGTAGACTGGGTGCGTGTGCAGTGAGATGAGCAGGCAAATGCGAGAAAGAACCGCAGCGAAAACGATGATCCGATTTTCCGCGCAGCGCTGGCTGAGCCTGGCGCTGATGGTCGGCGGCTGGGTGCTGTACGGGGCGACGATGGCGCCCGGCCTGCTGTTCGGCGATTCCGGCGAACTTCAGTTTGCTCTGCCCATCGGCGGCCTGATTCATCCTACTGGCTATCCGCTCTTTGCCCTGCTCGGCTGGCTGTGGACGAAACTGACTTTCTGGTGGCCCGAACCGGCCACACGCGTCAACGCCTTTTCGGTGTTGTGGGGTGGTGTGGCCCTGGGTCTCTTCTTCCTGGTAACGCAGCACTTGCTTCTACGTGTGTTGCCCTTGCAGTCGGCGATCAGCCGGCGCTTGTGCGGTCTGTTTGCCACGGCCCTGTTTGCCGTTTCGCCCACCTGGTGGTCGCAGGCGGTGATTGCCGAAGTCTACACTTTCAACGCCGCGCTGATGCTGGCCCTGCTCTACCTGCTGCTGCGTTGGGCGGCCGCTTTTCGCAGCGGCCAGACGCACGCGGGGCGCTGGCTCAACGCGGCCGGCGTCATGTTCGGCCTGGGCCTGGCGCACCATCAGACTACGGTGCTGCTGGCCCCGGCCGTGATCTTCTTCATGCTGCGCGTGCAGCCTGTCATTGCCTTGCAACTGCGCCGCCTGGCGCTTCTACTGATCTGCGCCGGGCTGCCGCTGCTGCTTTATCTGACTATCCCCTGGCGAGCGCAGTTCACGCCCTATGCGCGTGTGGAGTTGAGCAACAGCCAGGCGCTGCAACTGTACGAGGCCAGCTTCGACGGTTTTGTGCAGTGGGCCACCGGCGTGCGTTTTGCCGGCGCGCTGCGCACGCCCGAAGCCGCGCTGGCGCAGCTGCCGCAGGCGCTGACGTGGGCCGGCCAGCAGTTTGGCGCTGTGGGGCTGGCCCTGGCAACGCTGGGCGTTTTTCACTTGCTGCTGCGCCAACGCCGCGGCATGTTGACCCTGACCGGCGCGGCGCTGTTGGGCCTGCTGGCCTTCAACCTGTTCTACGGCATCGGCGACATCGCGGTCATGTACATCCCGGTCTACCTGGTGCTTGGCATGTGGCTGGCGACCGGCCTGGCCGCGCTGGTGCAGACCGCGGCGCGCTTCAAGGCGAGTGCGGCCAGGACTTTGCCCATCATTGCGCCGGCAGCCCTGCTTGTTTGGCCGTTCCTGTGGCTGATCTTGCGCTTTCCGCTGTTCGATCTGAGCCAGCAGAACAAAGCTGCCGCCTGGTGGGAGCAGATTCTGAGTCAACCGATTCCGGCCAACGCCATCCTGGTCAGCAACGATCGCGACGAAATGACGCCGCTCTGGTACTACCAGTTCGTGCGCGGCGAACACCGAGACCTGACCGGCCTTTTCCCCCAGATCATGCCCGGTTCGGGTTTCAGCGATGTGGCCCGTGTGGTGGAGAGTGCATTGAACCAGGGCGATGGCAGGCCGGTGGTGCTGGTCAAGCTCATGCCGGGTCTGGAGGTGAAGTTTGCCTTGACCGCCCTGGGCCAGGTGGTGCGTGTGAATGGGCCGGCCGTGACGCGCACCCCGGAGCGCCCACTCGACCTGGGCATGGGCAACGCGCTGCGCCTGACCGGCTATGGCACCGATCCCACCAAGCAGCTCCGTCCGGGCGGCGCCCTGGTGGTTACGCTTTATTGGCAACCGCAGCAGAAGCTGGACGCTGACTACACCGGCTTCGTGCAGTTGCTCAATGCGGCCGGCGAAAAGGTGGCGCAGGGCGCGGATCATCCGGCCGGCGGCCTCTATTATCCCACCAGCCTGTGGCGGCCAGGCGAGCTGCTGCGCGATGTCTTTACCATCACTCTGCCGTCCACGTTGCAGCCCGGCGCCTACTCCATCCTGGCGGGAATGTATCGCACCCAGGGGGTCACCAACAGTCTGCAAGCGTTGGCGCCGCCGCTGATCATTGGCAAAATTGGCCTCTTGCCCGATGCGGCTCGCCCGGCCACAGAGCCGGAACGACCGCTGCATGTGGAGTTGGGCGATCGCATTCTTTTGCTCGGCTATTCGCTGCGCCGCTCAGACACCGCGCTGGAGCTCATCCTGCAGTGGCAGGCTGCCCGTTACATGGACACAGACTACACCGTGTTCGTTCATCTGCTCGATCACAGCGGTAACATCGTGGCTCAACACGATGGCGAACCGGCCGAGGGGTTGGCTTCCACGTCCATCTGGGCGCCCGGTCAGGCGATTCGCGATGAACACCGCTTGCTGCTGCCGACCGATATCGCGCCGGGAACCTACACCCTTGTGTGCGGCATGGTTGACCGGGCTACGAGTGAACGCTTGCCTATCACCGATGGGCCGCTTGCGCCGCAGACCGGGAGTCTTTTCCTGGAAGAAGTGATCTTCCTGGCGCGTCGAGGTTGATTCTTGCGCACAGCCCAGCAAGACGCGATATGATTTTGCTCATGGCGCGCCGCCATCAGCATGATAAACTCTTGAGCAATCGTGCTGATGGGTGCGTGATCTACGAAAAAATTGGTATTCACGGTTTCCCCCGGCCAATCAAAGGGAGAGGTGTATGAAGATTGTTGTTTGCGTCAAGCAGACGCCTGACACGGCCGAATTACCCAAGGTAGACTTGGCGCGTGCCAAGTCAGGTGAGTTGGGCGTGACCATGGTGGTGAACCCCTGGGATGAGTTTGCCCTGGAAGAGGGCATCCGGCTGAGCGAACGTTTCAACGGCAATGTCACGGCGGTCAGCATTGGTCCGGCCCAGGCTGTCGAGGCGCTGCGCACGGCGCTGGCGATGGGAGTTGGCAACGCCGTCCTGCTGTCTGACGGGGCGTTCAAAGATGGGGATGCCTGGGCAACGGCCCGCGTCCTGGCTGCCGCAATCAAGAAGGATGGCGCGGCCGATGTGGTCATCACGGGCAAGCAGGCCGTGGACGGCAACAGCGGCCTGGTTTCGGTGGGGCTGGCCCGCATGTTGGGCGCCAACTACCTCAGCGGCGTCACTAAAGTTGTTGACATAAGCGGCGGTAAGATTACCGTGGAACGCAGCCTGGAAGAGGGCAAAGAGACGACGACCGCCGCGCTGCCCGCGGTGGTTTCGGTGGCGCGCGAGATCAACGAACCGCGCTACCCGAGCTTCATGGGCATCCGCAAGGCCAACAAAGCCACGATTCCATCCTGGGCCGCAGGCGACCTGGGCCTGAGCGCAGGGCAGGTGGGCAAGGCCGGATCGGTCATGGATTGGGTGGACATGCGCAAGCCCGCGGCGCGCGCGACCACGTGCGAGATCATCAAGGCCGACACTGTGGAGAAGCAAGCCTCCATCCTGATGGATCGGCTGCAGGCCGATAAGGTGCTCTAAGGGAAAGGGGGATTTCACAATGTCAGTCATGATTTGGGTCGAACAGTTCGACGGCAAACCGACGAGCACGTCGTGGGAGATTATGGGCAAGGCGCGCGCCTTGGCCAACGAATTGGGTGTTCCGGTCGGCGCTGTGGTTTTGGGCAGCGGTGTAGAGGCCATCGGCGCCACGGCCATCAGTTACGGGGCCGACACGGTTTACGTGTGCGATGACCCCAGCCTGAAATCGTTCCGCCTCAACCCTTACACCGAGGTTATCAAGAAGGTCATCGGCGAAACTAAACCGACGATCGTCCTCTTCCCGGCCAGCAGCCGCGGCCGCGACCTGAGCGCGGCGGTGGCCTGCGACCTGGGCACAGGCGTAGCCGCTGATGTGCTGGATCTGACGCTGCGCAACGGGCGCCTGTTGGCGACGCGGCCGATCTTTTCCGGCAACATCCTGGCCGATGTGATCAGCAAGACCGACCCACAGATCGCCAGTGTGCGCAATCGTGCTTTCCCCGCGCCTGATGCTAACCCCGCGGCGGCGGGCAAGGTGATCAGGGTGGCGCCGGTGTTGGCAGACAGCCAGGCGGGTTCTGTGGTGATGAACTTCGAGGCGGTTGGCGGCGGCGAAGTCAGTCTGAACGATGCTCGTATCATCGTTTCCGGCGGCCGCGGGGTCAAGGGCGCGGAGGGCTTTGCGCCGATCAAGGCGCTGGCCGATGCCCTGGGCGGCGCGATGGGCGCCAGCCGCGCGGCCGTGGACGCGGGCTGGATTCCGTACAAGCACCAGGTCGGTCAGACCGGCAAGACGGTCCGCCCCGATCTGTACGTGGCGTGCGGTATCTCGGGCGCCATTCAGCACCTGGCCGGCATGGGCTCGTCCAAAGTGATCGTCGCGATCAACAAGGACCCGGAAGCGCCGATCTTTGGCATTGCTAACTACGGCATTGTCGGCGACCTGTTTACGTTCATCCCGGCGCTGACCGCGGAGGCGAAGAAGCGGCTGGGCTAGGGCCGCGGCGGGCGTTGTCACGCCGGAGGCGTGACCTACGGTTCCCTGGGAGTTGGGCGAAGGCCGCGAGCCATGTTGGCGGGCCAATTCGCGTTCGTGCTTCGTGCAATGAAAGACCGGACTTCATCAGAAGTCCGGTCTTTTTTGTGTTTTATTGTGCGCTGGCGTCGTACAGGAAGAACCAGCGGCTGCCCAGGTAGTCGAAAAAGCCGTCGGCCTTGAGCGCGGCAATGGCTTGGTCGAAGGGGGCGCGCAGGTCGGATTTGGGGGTGAAGATGAAGCCGAAATCTTCGCCGGCGAGGGGGTCGCCGACGAGTTTGAGCTTGTCGGGATTGGCGCCGATGTAGCCGCGGCTGGAGGCTTTGTCCATGAGGACCATGTCCACATCGCCCTTGATGAGGGCCTGGACCGAGGCGCCGAAGGTTTCGAAGAGGATGATGCGCGGGTTCTTTTCGTCGCCATCGAGCACGCTGTAGACCGCGGCGTAGAAGTTGGTGGTGCCGGCCTGCGAACCGATCAACAGCTTGGGATCGGCCTTGAACTGCTCCGGCGTGCTGAAGCGGGTTTCGTCTGCGCGCACGAGCATGTACTGCTCGGAACGCATGTAGGGCGCAGAGAAATCCACCTCTTTGGCGCGCTCTTCGGTGATGGTGATGCCGTCCATGCCCACGTCGAACTGACCGGCTTTGACTGCGGCGATCATGGTGTCCCAGGAGGTGACCTGCCAGTCCACGACGCAGTTGAGGCGGCGGCAGATTTCGTTCACCGCGTCATACTCCCAACCGACGGCCTTGCCGGTCTAGGCGACCACGAAGTTGAGCGGCGTGAAGTCGTTGGCTGTCACCGCTTTGACCGCGCGTCCCTTCAGATCAGGCAGGTTGTTGTATGCGGCGGTGTCTACGCCGGCAGCCGGCGGCGCGGAGGTATCTGTCGCTGCGGGAACTGGCGTTGGCGCAGCCGTGGGCGGCGGCTCGGTGGGCGCGGCCGGCTGCGCGGCCGGCGTGGCCGCGTTGCATCCTGCCAGCAGCAGGCCCAGGATCAACAGCAGGCTCAAGAGAGCGGTTCGTTTCGTCATTGTCTCCTTCTCCATTGTCTCCATTATCTCCATTATCTCCATTATCTCCATTGTCTCCTTTGTCTCCTTTGTCTCCTTCTCCTTTGTCTCCTTTGTCTCCTTCGTCTCTTT
>JAYRVL010000366.1:0-2620 GCA_041918575.1 Anaerolineae bacterium
AATTCACTGTTTGATCTAAGCGATTGAAATCGCGCCTGATGGGCCTGCGGCCGGACGTCCACCTGCGTGGACGCTATGTCGGTGGGCGTCGCGCCGCCTGGGCAGTTTTTCTAATTATTGTCGCGACGCGCCAGGCGCCGCACAACCGCCGCGGGGCGGCTCAACAGGCTGCGGCTGGCCGGCCCCGCGCTGTTCACTGCGGCGGGCGCGGCCTCGAAACCATATTCGCGCCAGCGCTCGCTCACCTGCTGCTTGATCGGATCGCTCATGGCGACCAATTCCGGCCATTCACGCGTGTAGCCTTCGCTGGCCCATTTGCGCGTGGCGTCAATCCCGATTTTGCCCCCCAGTGCGAAGCGATAGCTGGCGTGATCCAACGCGTCCACCGGCCCTTCCTGCACGATGATGTCGCGGCTCCAATCCACGTTGTTCAGCGCGTGGAACATCGCCTCGCTCACGTTTTGCACATTCACGGCCTCATCCACAATGACGATGCACTTGGTGAGCATCATCAGTCCCAGGCCCCACAGCCCGTTGATCACCTTGCGCGCATGGCCGGGGAAGCGTTTCCTGATGCTGACCAGGATCAGATTATGAAACACCCCTTCCGCGGGCATGTTGACATCCACGATCTCGCTCAGGAACAGGCGCATGAGCGGCAGGAACAGGCGCTCGGTCGCCTTACCCATCCAGTAGTCTTCCATGGGCGGCAGGCCGACCACCGTGGCCGGATAGATGGGCTGGCGCCGCATGGTGATCGCAGTCACGTGCAGCACCGGGTAGCTGTCCACCGGCGTGTAATAGCCGGTGTGATCGCCAAACGGGCCTTCGGGTCGCTTCTCGGCCGGGTCCACGTAGCCTTCGATGACGATTTCCGCCTCGGCCGGCGCTTCCAACGGCTGCGTCACGCAGCGCACCAGTTCCACCGGCTTGCCGCGCAGCCAGCCGGCCAGCAGGAACTCATCAATGTCGGGCGGCAGCGGCGCGGAGCCGCTCCACATCACCGCGGGATCGCCGCCCAGGCTGATCGCCACCGGGATGCGGTCCACGCCGGCCTGCTGCGCCTTGCGCTCGTGCTCGGCCCCGCCCTTGTGGAGTTGCCAGTGCATGCCCAGGGTGTGGCTGTCATACACCTGGCAGCGGTACATGCCCACGTTGCGAATGCCCTTGACCGGGTCACGGCTGATGATGGTGGTCATGGTGAGAAAACGCCCGCCATCCTGCGGCCAGCACTGCAAGATGGGGAGGCGGTTGAGGTCCGCGTCAGCGCCCAGCAGGACGATTTCCTGCACCGGCGCTTTCTTGACGATGGCCGGCCCCAGGCCGATGCTCCTCAGCGCGTCCCAGTAATCGCCGGCGCGATTCATCATCTGGCCCAGGCCCTTGGGCAGCTCCGGTTTGAGCAGCGCGCCCAGGTTGGCGGCCAGCTCATCCAGGTCATCCACGCCCAGCGCCAGCGCCATGCGCCGGCCCGACCCCAGCGCGTTGGTCAGCACCGGCATGGACGACCCCTTCACATTTTCGAACAGCAGCGCCTTGTTCTGGCCGGCCGGGCCTTTGCACACCCGGTCGGTGATTTCCGCAATCTCCAGCTCCGCACTGACCGGCGCGGTGATGCGCTGCAGCTCGCCGATCTCTTCCAGTTTCGCAATGAACTCGCGTAAGTCTCTAAACGCCATAAGTTTCCCGATTTTTTATCTGCATTCTGTATTGCCTGTCGTCTCAACGCCTGATTGTACTTCACAGGTCAAGGTTCGTCAAAGGACTTTTGACTCTCGTTAGACGGCAAAAGGGCCGCGTGCGTCAACTCACGGCGCCGAATAATCAGACAGTTTGAAGATTTATGCGAATCCTGGTATAATTGAACCCAGATCACAAACAGAGGATTCTGCCATGCCTGTTGTCTTTCGTCATCAAGGGTACCGCGGTTGGTTCTACGAGGCTGATCTGAGTGAACCGCCGCATGTACATGTCGGCAAAGATGGAAAAGAAGCCAAATTTTGGCTGAATCCCATCCGTCTCGCGAGGGCGGGCCATTTCCGTACCAATGAATTGCG
The DNA here is from genome assembly GCA_041918575.1 of Anaerolineae bacterium. Taxonomy (GTDB): domain Bacteria; phylum Chloroflexota; class Anaerolineae; order SSC4; family Amarolineaceae; genus Amarolinea. The sequence continues at coordinate 2,058 of JAYRVL010000366.1, forward strand.
TGAGATCGAGTCCATTTTAGAGAGATTTCAGTACAATATTCTGGAAGCCTGGGAAAGAGAGAGAAACAAACGTGATAGCCGTTAGAACGAGAATCAACGTACACGCTCTCGGGTTTACGCCGGTGATACCGATTGCTGTACCGGATCTGGACGAGGTGAGAGAATTCGCTTGCCAGCTTCACGCAAAGGGGCAGTACTGGCAAGGCCAGGCGTTTGGCTGGGAAGCTGAATATAACCCTGAGCGTGCTCAGCCGCCTTTGGACTCGAAGATGCGCTTCACGCCGGCTGACTTTTCTATTGGTGAGAGTGGTATCTGGTTCTTCTCACTGATGTGGGAGCATGGCCGCGATCAGGCGCCGGTTGAATTTATGGATGATCTTGCAAGTTTCGCTGTGTTGCGGAAGAAGTTGGGGCAGGCATCGCCGGCCGAAATCCAGCATTGGCTGGACCGCCGGAAGCCCGGCCAGTCGCGCTTCGTCACGCAGCGGCGGGAGCCGGACACGGTCGAGATCCTTTCCGGCATGTTCGAGGGCAGGAGCACCGGCACGCCGATTTCGCTGATG
>JAYRVL010000367.1:0-2417 GCA_041918575.1 Anaerolineae bacterium
CTTGAAACCGCTGCGCAGCGCGCCGGAGATGGCGGCGCTGCGCCGCGCCCTGTGGGATCAACGCAGCGCAGCCGCCCGCGCCTTTGCCAGCCAGACCCTGGCGCGGCTGATGGCCGGCGATCAAGACCTGCTGCGCGAAACCTGGGAGGAGCTGGCGCAGGCCATCAGTCATCAGGCCAACACGCACCAGGTGGACGGCATGTTGGAAGGAATCCGCATCCTGGCGGGCAGTGCATCTGGTCGCCCGTGGCAGGCGCAGATACGGGCGTTGGCAGAGCCGTTCAGCGCGCATTGGAAACCCCAAGTGCAGGCGATGGCGCGCCACATTCTGGATGACCTTGAACACAACAGCGCGCTGCCGCCCTATCTGCGTGCGCTGAAAGATCAAAGGCCGCACCAGCCGCCGCCGCCGGCCCTGCCTGAGACAGAAGCACTCGCCCCAAGCGCCCAGTATGTTTCCTTACGCGACCTGTGCCAGTTGCCGTTGCCTGAGCAGATCAAGGCTTTTCGCCCTTTGATTCCCAACCTGCTGCTGACCACCTGTGAGATTGACGAGCAGTCGCTGCGCGACCGGCATGGCGACTTCGCCCTACGCCTGGCCACCAACGCCAACAGCGCCATGGTCGAACTGACGATCTGGCGCCAGCGCGGCGATCAGGACCCGGCTCTGCTCCTGCACTTTGGCGAGACCAGCAACGGGCAACTGCAAGTCTACCTGGTGGTGGTCAACAACCTGGACGCTGAACGGTTCGACATTGATTACGACAGCGCAGGACGCCCCACGCTGTTGGGGCTGGTAGGCCGTAACCTGGCTGCAGAAGAGGCCGCTCTGCGCGCCGGCCTGACGCCCGGGCAGGTGCGCGCCGGGCTGGGGCTGGTCAGCCGCCGCTTGCTGCCGCGCGTCGAACGGTTGGCGGCCGCGTGGGGCAAGCAATATCTCTTTGCTCAGCCGCTGGCCTATCACAACGCCATCCTGCTGGAGCGCTGGGGCTTTTTCTACCTGACCGGTCAGCGCTTCATGGAAGAACTGAATCGGCGCTTTCGCGACGGCGACCTGGCCGGCCGCCTCGATGGCAGCACCTTCCGGCCGCTGGACGCCGGGCGCACGGTGCGCGGGCGCAGTTGGGCGATTCACGATGGCATTCTGGGCGAGCCGTGGCCCGAGCTGCACATGGCCCGCCGTGTGGGCCGCCCCAGCCAGGTGTGTACGTTTGCCGACGCTGCCTTCTGACGCTCCCCAAACCGTTTGATTGCGAGTAAAGCAACACCAGTGTTGCTAAAGTTGACAACGTCGGCGCATTGTAGTAAAATGATGGCTGTTCCGAACAATCACGAAAGAAAACAGAACGAAGGAGAAATCACCGATGGCTCATACGCTTCCACCTTTGCCCTATGCATACAACGCACTGGAACCATTCATTGATGAACTGACGATGCAGATTCACCACGACAAGCATCATCAGGCCTATGTCACCAACCTGAACAACGCGCTGGCCAATGCGCCCGAACTGGCCGAGAAACCGCTGGAGGACCTGTTGACCGAGATCGCCGGCGTGCCTGAGAGCATCCGCACGGCTGTGCGCAACAACGGCGGCGGGCATCACAATCACAGCCTGTTTTGGGAAATCATGGCCCCCGGCGGCCGCGGGGAACCGACCGGCGCGCTGGCCGAGGCCATTGCCGGCACATTCAACAGCTTTGCCGATTTCAAGACCAAGGTCACACAGAACGGCGTCGGCCGGTTCGGCAGCGGCTGGTCATGGCTGGTGGTGGACGGCAATCACAAGCTTGCCGTTTACAGCACAGCCAACCAGGACAGCCCGCTGATGGACGGCCACACCCCGATCCTGGGCATTGACGTGTGGGAACATGCCTACTATCTGAAGTATCAGAACCGCCGGCCTGACTACCTGGCCGCGTGGTGGAACACCGTCAACTGGGACGAGGTCAGCAAGCGCTTCGCAGCCGCCCTGGCCTGATAGTTACGTTCCTTCGACGCCAAGACGCCGGGACGCAGGGACGCAAGGGGTTTTCAAGATACCGCTTGCGTCTCTTGCGCCTTTGGCGTCTTTTGCGTTAACGGGATTTGCTCACACCAAGCATTGGTTTGCCGGTGAACTTGGAGATTGCATCATGAATATGGTAGAAATAATTGCAGGCATTACCTGAGGTTTTGAGACTAACTGTGGCGACTCAACAACTGATTGATTATTGCTCAAGCAATCCAACCTCTGGGATCACCGGGGTTATATTCAACTGCTCATCGTACTCCTATTCCGTGGCAACCGGGGCGAGGGACACAAGGGAGCGGCAGGAGCCATCGCGTCGTCGCGTCTACTCCAACCGCCCCTTGCCAGCCGCCGCCTCGCTTTCACTGGGGAGACAGTGGGCGGCTACTGCGTCGTGTAACGGATGAA
>JAYRVL010000368.1:0-5906 GCA_041918575.1 Anaerolineae bacterium
ACGCCGCGTGCATGTCGCCCAACTGCAGGGCGTAGCTCACCTGGTCCGCGGCCCAACTCAGGCTTTCGGCGATCTCCTCGGTAGACGGATCGCGTCCCAGGCGCTGCGAAAGATGATCGCGGGTCTGGTAAATTTTGCTCAACTGCTCCACGCGATAGGACGGCAGTCGAATGGTGCGGCTGTGATTCGAGAGGGCGCGCGTCACAGCCTGGCGAATCCACCAAACCGCATACGTACTGAATTTGGCGCCTCGATGCCAATCGTACTTTTCTACGGCCTGCAGCAGGCCGGCCATACCCTCCTGAATCAGGTCTTCGGTGGCCAGGCCCAGGTTCTGATAGCGACGCGCCACGCTGAAGACCAGGCGCAGATTGGCCAGAATCAAATCCTGCCGTGCTCTTTCGCCCTGGTGCTGCTGCACCTCCAATTCGTCTCGCTCTGTGTCGGTAATAGTCGTTCGGCTGCGCAGATCGTGCCGCGCAATTTTGCCGGCCAATATGCGCTGCGCCAACAGGCGTTCTTTATGCACATCGAGCAATGGGGTTTGGGCTATCTGTTCCGAATATGATACCATGCAACCACCTCAATCTTCTGCCCATCCTTCATGGCGGTGAACCTGGGCTTTCGATGGTGTTCAGCGAGTGATTTTTTCCATTCTACGTCGCTCTCCGACAAAATTGTAGCACATGCCGATTTTTTCACCGTAGCATGTCTTCCAAAAGAGACGAAGTTGCAGACGATGTGCCTGCCTGGCGCGCGATGATCGGATTGGATCAACAAGCAAACGCCCATCCCTGGTCATCCAAAGATGGGCGTTTGCCATACGCTGTCCGGTCAACTGCCCGGCTGTGAGCAAGACAGGGGCGCAGACCCCCTGAGAGTATGGGGCGCGTAAGTCGTGTTAGAAGCTGTAACGCACGGTGTAGGTGATCTCCGCGACGTCGTTTGCCTTCACCGGCACGCGCCACTCTATCGTCTGCGCGTCCAGCTTGGTGTAACCCTTGTCGCTGGCCTGCACGATTTCCCACTGACTCCAGCGGTAGAGATGTTCGTTGACGCGCACTTCGACCGCGCTCTCCTTGCGGTTGCGCACCACGATCTTGAACGTCTCTTCGACGACCTTGTCTCCCAAGCGCTTGAAGTCGGTCTGGGTGCGCTCGCCGACAATGTCGAACGCATCGCCTACGTACAGCTCGATCTTTTCGCCTTTGGGCGTATGGTCAATCGAATCCTCGCCGATCAGCAGCGGCGCGCCGTCCTCGTCCGGCTTGAAGATGCGCACCACGCCCGCGGGCAGGGGCGCGTCCAGGTTGTTCTCCTTGCCGGTCATGAACTCCACCATGACGTTGATCTTTGTCCGGCCCGCGCTGCCATAGCCCTGATCGTACACCGGGCCGTAGCCGCCGAAGCTGATGCCCGAACCGTCGTAGACAAAGAATTTGGTGGCGGTGATGCCGGTGCTGGTGACGAACTCGATCTGCTTGGTCTGGTTGTTGCGCACCGTGACCGGGCGATTGACCTCGTACAGGTGGTACTCGAAAAAGCCCCGTTCGCTGACCTGCGGGCTGGGTGCGATGCGGGGCGCCTCCAGTGCCGCGTAATCCATCACTTTTTCTACGCCCATGCTCGCCGCGCGGGCAATGTCGCCGGCCACCAGCTTGAGCCGGGCATCCTGGTAAGCAACACCGCTGCGGTTGTCCAGCGTCACCCAGCCATTGAGGTCAAGGGTTTTTTCGTCACCGGCCAGCAGCAGGACGTAATTGGCTCGCCAGCCGATGCCGTGCGTCAGATAGGTCACGTCGGTGGTGTGCGTGCCAGCTTTCTCGGTGTCCACGGTCCACACCAGGGTGGGGCGGGTAATGAGGCCATCAGGCAGGGCAGGGAAGTTGAAGGTGCGAATCTGCTCACGACGCAGGACCGACACCTTGCCGTCGTCTGTCATCAGGATGATGTCGCCGCTGCCGTTCAGCAGCTTGCCCTGGTAAACACTGCCGTCTTCGGTGATCACCTCGATCGGCTGGTCAACGTATTTCTCCAGGAGTTTCTCCGCACCGACCAGGTCGTATTCGAAGTTCTGCTCCAGAACGCGCGTGTCGGTGGGCGACGTACGCGAAGAGAAGCGGACCGAGGTGGGATCAATCATGGCGGCCACATCGGTGTAGCGAATCTCATTCAGGCCCAGGGTCAGGGTCAGCGGCCGCGTTTCCTTGACAAGGGCCAGATCGCTGTTGTACACGGTCAACTCGACCGTCTTGTTCTCGCTGGTTGGCTCATCGCCCTGCCAGGCGGGGGCCGGGACAAAGGTTGTGAGGATGAGGATAACGGCCAGAATCAGCGCGGCCGTGCGTTGTGTGTTGAATCGTCTCATGAACGCGAACATGTTACACTCCTTTTACACTTCTTCTGTGTTGGCAGCAATGGCGCGGACTTCAATGCATCCGCGGCTGAAACTCAGCGCTTGCTGCTTCGGGAGACGGGCGCGATCAGAAAAAGGTTCCAGTCGCCGCAGGCGAGCAGCGAGTGAGGCGGAACGCCCCTTCGCCCGAATTCATTCGGCCAGGGCGGATGGCCGTTGTTAGCCTTGCTCTGCCTGGCGGGCAGGCCGCGCGGGTGAATCGGTGATCTGAACGAGCAAATAGCCCACGCCAGGCTCGCTGCGGATGATCTGTGGATGGGCCGAGTCCGTTTCGATCTTTTGGCGCAGTCGGTAAATGCTGGCGCGCAGAATGGTCACATCGTCGCGATACTCTGGCCCCCACACGGTGCTGAGGAGATAGCTGTGCAGCAGAACGCGGCCAGGGTGGCTGACAAATTCGGCCAACAGGCCATATTCGGTCGGCGTCAGGTGTACTTCATTGCCAGCGACCGCCACCTGACGCTTGCCCAGGTCAACTCTTAGATGTCCGCTTTCAAGAATGCCAGACGCCGCAGATCTCGGCTCTGGATGATAGCGCCGCAGGACAGCCTGAATCCTCGCCAACAGCTCGCGGCGGCCAAAAGGCTTGGTCAGATAATCATCGGCGCCCAGTTCCAGGCCGCGCACCTTGTTGTCTTCCTCTTCCCAGGCCGTCACGATGATCACCGGAACGTCGCTCACCTGCCGCAAGCGCGCCAGCACATCGAAGCCATTCAAGCCGGGAAGTCCCAGATCCAGCAGCACCAGGTCTACGCCTGGCTGCTGCGCCATCTGCAAACCTTCCATGCCGTCACCGGCTGTCAACACGTGGTAGCCTGCCAATTGCAGCGTAGTGCGAAGGAGTTGCAGCACGCGCACTTCGTCATCAACCGCGAGAATGGTTTGCGTGGTCATGGAGAAATGTCATCCTTTCTGGACAATGACACGGGATCAATGGCAATTGCAAGCATGGTTTGATGTGGAAAACCGATAATCACGCTTCTGCAATTGTAACCGCAAATGGCTTGCGGCGCAACTCGACTGGCGCCCCTGGTCCGTTCGTCGGTTTCAGATGCACAGCAAAGAGAGCCGGTCGAACACGACCGGCTCTCTTTGCTGTGCGGACCGCATGGTACCCCAGAGGCGACTCGAACGCCTGGCCTTCTCCTCCGCAGGGAGACGCTCTAATCCACTGAGCTACTGGGGCATTTCGACTGACAGACAAAATTGTAGCACAAAGCGGCAGGCGTGCCAAATTTACAGGTGCGGCCGATGCGGCCTAACAGGCCAAGACCTGATTTTGCACGCACCCTTTTCATGGCTATACTGATCTCCATGCATGCAAACTATCGTTTACGCCATGTGATGATCCAGATCGAGACTGCTGACGCCGGCATTGCTGAGCGCGTTGGCGTCATTTTTCATCCTTTTGCCAGCGCCGAGGGCGCGGCTGATCTTTTTGTCGCGCTGCGCCGGGCTGCGGCGCTGCCGCCCATGCCTACAGGCTCACCTGTGGCGTTCGAGGAGGGGCGCTTCGCCTATTTCCTGCAGGGCCAGCGTTTGATTGCCCATTTCATGCCCTGGGGCCAACTGCGCATTGACCTGGATGGCGGGCGCTTCGAGGCCTTTCTGAATGAGGCCTGCCTGTCCACGACCAGCGTGCTTGAGGACATGATCCTCATCGGCCTGGCGCCGCTCTTGCGCCGCCGCCAACTCTTCACGGTCCATGCCTTTGCTGCGGCCCAGGCGGGCCGCGCAGTCCTGATCATCGGCGACATTGGCGCCGGCAAAACCACCACCGGCATCAGCCTGCTGCGCGCCGGCTGGTCGCTCCTGTCCAACGATAGCCCGCTCCTGGCCGACAATGGCGCCAGCCTGGAAGTCGTGGCCTATCCCGGCCTCCTGAGCGCCTTCGATGACAGCCTGGCGCGTTTCCCGGAGCTGGCGCCCATCCTCAATGATCCACTCAGCCCCCAGGACCACAGCCGACACAAGCGCACTTTTGCGGCTGAACGTCTTTATCCCGCCGTCTGGGTCAAGACGGCCGCGCCGGCCGCGCTCTGTTTCCCCCAGATCACCCCAGGGCTGACAGCCAGTATACTCGAACCGCTCAGCGCACAACAGGCGCTGCTGGCCATGCTCCCACAGAGCATCGAGAACTGGGATAAACCGCTCATTGCCCGGCATTTTGCCATCCTTGGCCGCCTGGCCGAGGTTGCGCCGGCCTTTCGCCTGCGCCTGGCGCCCGACGTGGAGGCGCTGCCGGCGCTGCTAAACCGCGCCGTGGGGACGACCCGTGACCCGTAGCGGTGCATCCCTCTCTGTAAATGACTCGCCGCCCGCTTGCATCGCATCGACGCGGCATCACATTTTGACATCCACCCCAGTTTGTGTGATAATTACACTTGAAGCAACCGTGAATGATCATGGTTGTCCGCCGCTCGTGCGACGTTGCCGCAAATGCGACAATGACACGGTCTGATAGAGGCGCTCAGTGTGCTGAGCGACTTGGCGGCTCAATGTCGCCCTGGGCCATCGTGCGAGCTTTCTCGAGGTGTTATGGACGTTTGCTCTACGAAGCGGGTGCGTAACGCAGATAAAAACAGGATTGTGTACGACCGGTTCGGCAGACTGGGCGGCTGAGGCGCTTCCTTCCTGGTAAGGATTCGTTTCTCTTCCTTGTCGGCCCGCAGCCATCCGGTAGCGGGCTTCTTTATGCCCACCGTTTCACTCTCCTCTTCATGATCGGCCCTTTGCGGGCCATCCTGTCTGCGCCAACCAAACCCGCTCAGTCAAGTTAGTTGAATCACTGTTTGCCAGACGCGCCAGACGGCGCGGCGCTGGGCGCGACAACTGCGCCTGGCGTTTTCGTTTGCGCGCATGTGAGCCTTGCGCGCTTCATGCTGCAGCGGTTGGCTGCGCGGATAGGTCATAGATCATTCAGGAGGGCTTTGGTTCAGTTGCAGACGTTTGCTTCTTTTATGCAGTCCCGGTTCAATCGGTCAGCCGAAGGCCATTTGACCGATTTCATGTCCCGTCAGCAGGGTCATCTGATGTTGGGTGGCCGCGTTGATCTGAATGTACTGGCGGCTCGCTATGGCGCGCCCCTGGAACTGGTGTATCTGCCTCAAATCACACGGCAGGTCCATGGCATGATGGGGTGGGCAGCGCAGGCCAGCCGCGCCACGTCTTACGCAGGCGCATTCTTGTATGCGTATGCGACCAAGGCCAATTTCTCGGCCGACGTCGTGCGCACGGCCCTGGAGGCCGGCGCCCATTACGAAACGTCAGCGGCTGCCGATGTGCAGATTGCCCATCACCTCTGGAAACAGGGTATTCTGAAAGCGGACCGCTATCTAATCTGCAATGGTTCGAAAGAGCCGCATTACACAGACGCCATCCTGCGCCTGCGTCGCGCAGGGCACGCACAGATCATCTCGGTGTTGGATGATCTGGATGAATTCGCCGCGCTGCGTTCCTGCCCGCTCCCCATGCAATTCGGCGTGCGCGA
>JAYRVL010000369.1:0-5935 GCA_041918575.1 Anaerolineae bacterium
CAAATCAAGGCATTGGCCCGCTTGACAAGCATTGAGTATGATTTTCTCAGCGGTCCGCCTCGATTGAACCCAAAGGCCATCGAGGCAATTCTGGCGAATGTTGACCGATTCATCGAACAATGGATCGCGTATCCCGATGATATCAAGAAGGTGCGACAGCTCATCTTGGACATGAATGGCATAGACATCTACGCCAGGGCCAGCACAGTGCCGGATTTTCTGAAGGACTGATTTTAGGAACGAGAATTAAATAAGTGTCCGAACATAGCCACCCCGTGGGCCGTTAAACCAGACAATTAAAAAATTCTCGTTCCTTAGTAGAGCACCAGGTACTGGTGTTCTTCCACGGTGCCTTTGTCACGAATCCCGTGCGACTCGCAGTGCTCGACGTTTTCGGAAAAAACATCAGCCACGCAGAACCAGCGACTGGCGACGCGCGCAAGGGCCTGGGCCATGTCGCATTTGCGGCTTTTGCCGAGGTGAAGCACCATCACGCCGTTGCTCTTCAGGCGCTCGCGCCCTTGCCGGAAGATCGGCTCATAAATGTCGAAGCTCATCTTCTGACGTTCATCCACAAATGCCAGTGGTCGGATGCGAAAGTCGGCCGCCTCCCATCCACAAAACCAGAGGCGCATCCAGTTCGCCAGGTAAAAACGCGTGCTGTCGAAGAAAGGCGGTGACGTGATAATGGCATCTACCTGGTCTACTTGTTGTGGCCACCAGGCAGTGGCATCTTGAAATAGGGCTTGGCCCGATATGAATTCTTTCGGATACACGACCGCCAGGCTGCGTTCAACCTTGTCTTGCAGACGCGGTAGCAGAGGGCGATACTCGAACGCTCCTGCGAAGCCAACTGGCTGCGCACGGTCGGCACGAATTCCGCGTGATACCGTTTGAATTCCTCCGCGGTTTTGTAGCGCACGTCTCCTCGCCGGATTAACCGCGAGGCCGGAAGCAGGCTCGCCAGCACCGCCACAGTCAGGAATTTCGCCGTCTGCGGTTCGGTGCAGGCCAACCGGTCAATCATGGTGCGCGCCCGCAAGACCTGATCGTAGGTAGTATTTGCGAAGAACACACTCTCGCCAAACGTTTGGTCATAGGCCCGTTCCAAAGCTACGTCGCGCATAACTTCGCTAAGTTGCTGTTCGAATTTGTCGGCCTGTTGCCGAAGTGAGTTAGCCATTTGCTGACGTGCAGTGTCCGGCAAGGTTAGGGCGGTCAGCTTGACATCAGTCAGGAATTGCAGCAACGGATTGAGTTCACAATAAAAAGCCTCGCGGCCCAAGCGAGCAACGGTCAGCGGTGTTGTGCCGGTACCAGAAAATGGATCCAGAATCCGGGCTGCGTGTGGGGCAAGCTGGCGAATGATCTCCTCAACAAAACGTGAAGAATAGCCTTCCAGAAAGGGATACCACCGATGGAGCGGTTCGGACTGTCCGCCCTTGAACGTTGTTTGAATGGGCTCGAATGTGATGTCCGCATCCGCCATGCCTGGCAGGCGGTACTGCGCCGACGGTTCGCGCGCGGCGCGATGCTTCTGACGTAACAGGCGCAGGCAGTAGGTGTTGACGGCCAGTTCCTCGCGTTCCGCGGCCTGTTGGAGGGAGGCAAAGGTGGGGTGACCGATCAACTCCCGCAACTCGTGGCTGGACAACGCCTGCACAAGTTCGTAGGCGTCGCAATCCTTCGCGCCAAAGGCCAGCGTCAGGTTCTTCTGGCGCGACGACTCGGCAGGATAATCAGAGAAATAGACGGTCTTGAACTTCTGGCTCATGCCGAAAAATATACCATAGAATGGTAGTTACTGTCAAGAGTCATCCGTGGCAGATGTTGATTGACCGGGAACATCATGGTACAATTCTATCGTTGAAGTGTATCCGATCTGTGCGCCGCAGAATGTGAAGGAAAACGCCGATGCGATTTTTCAATACCGAAGGCCCGGTCAACTGCCAGTATCATTATTGCCTGCCGCCGTTGGATCGCATCGGCCTCGACGAATTGCTGACGCTGATCGAGCGCCAGAAGTACTTTCTGCTCCATGCACCGCGGCAAACCGGCAAGACCACCTATCTGTTGGCTTTGACCGAGTACCTGAACCAGGGCGGCCGCTACCAGGCTGTCTACGCCAATCTGGAGGATGTTCAGGCCGCGCGTGAAGATGTCGAAGCCGGGATGAAAGCCGCGGTGCAGTTGATTGCCCGTCGGGCAGCTCAATATTTTCCGGATAGCGAGGCCGAGCAACTGGCGCAGGCGGTCTTGCGCCAGCAATCGGGTTATGTGGCGCTGGGCGCATTCCTGACCAACTGGTGCAAGCGCTCGCCCAAGCCGGTCGTTCTGTTGCTCGATGAGGTGGACTCCTTGATCGGCGATACCCTCATCTCACTCCTGCGCCAACTGCGCAGTGGCTATGACACGCGTCCGGCGCTCTTTCCCCAGAGCGTCATGTTGTGCGGGGTGCGGGACATCCAGGACTATCGCATTCACTCAAACATCGAGAAAGCGATCATCACCGGCGGCAGCGCGTTCAACATCAAGGCCAAATCGCTGCGCCTGGGAGATTTCAACCAGGAAGAAATCTTCCTTCTGCTCGGCCAGCATGAGCAGGAAACCGGTCAACCCTTCACACCAGAAGCCCTTGCACTGGTCTGGCAATTCACCAACGGCCAGCCCTGGCTGGTCAACGCGCTCGCCTACGAAGCCTGCTTCGAGATGAAGGCCGGTCGCATTCGAACGCAGCCGATCACCGCTGAGTTGATCCAGGAAGCGAAAGAGCGCCTCATCTTGCGCCGGGTCACGCACCTTCATCAGCTCTCGGACAAACTCAAGGAACCGCGCGTGCAGCGCGTGATCGAGCCGATGCTGCGCGGGGATGAGTTGACGCCCGACATCAGCGAGGACGATGTCCAGTACACCCTGGACCTGGGGCTGGTGCGGCGCGGGCCGAACGGACTCGAGGTGGCTAATCGGATCTACGCGGAAGTCATTCCGCGTGAACTGACCGTTGTGCAGCAGATCAAGCTGGAGACGATCGAGCGACCGGCCTGGTACATCGAGGCGGATGGTCAACTGAACATGCCGAAGCTCCTCGCAGCCTTCCAACAGTTCTTCCGAGAAAACTCAGAGTTCTGGCTGGAGCGGTATGAGTACCGCGAGGCGGGGCCGCATTTGCTGTTGCAGGCGTTCTTGCAGCGCATCGTCAACGGCGGCGGTCGCGTGGATCGTGAATACGGCCTGGGGCGCCGGCGCACCGATTTGCTCGTCATCTGGCCGCATGCGGGCGGCGTTCAGCGCGTGGTGATCGAGATCAAACTGCTGCGCAAAGCGCCTGACGCCATTCTGCGCGAAAGCCTGGCGCAGACGGCAGATTATGCGGACAAAGTCGGCGCCACCGACGCCCATCTCCTCCTGTTCGACATTCGCCCCAACCGGCCATGGGACGAGAGAATCTTTCACCGCCAAGAGTCACACCAGGACCGCACGATCACCGTTTGGGGGATGTGAGGGGGCGCATGGGCCAGGGTGAGGCGACTTCACCCATAGCGCCCGGTCACGTAATCCTCGGTGCGCTGATCTTGCGGTCGTGAGAAGATGACCGGCGTGGCGTCAATCTCGATGATGGCGCCGGATTGGCGATCGTCGGTCAGCATCATCATCGCGGTCAGATCGGACACGCGGGCCGCCTGCTGCATGTTGTGGGTCACGATCACGATGGCGTAGTCCCGCGCCAGCTCCCGCATCAGGTCTTCGACCTTCAACGTCGCAATCGGGTCCAGCGCAGAGCACGGCTCATCCATCAGGATCACTTCGGGCTTGACCGCAATCCCGCGCGCGATGCACAGCCGCTGCTGCTGGCCGAGCGAAAGCCCCAACGCATCCCCGCGCAAATTATCCTTGACCTCATCCCACAGATGGGCGCTGCGCAGACTGGCCTCGACGATGTCCGCCAGCTCGCCTCCCCGCACCATGCCCAGCACGGTTGGCCCAAACGCCACGTTGGCAAAGATGGACTGCGGGAAAGGGTTGGGCCGCTGAAAGATCATGCCGACCCGGCGCCGCAGCCCCACCACGTCCGCGCCCGGCGCGTAGATATCCACATCATCCAGCAGCACCTTGCCCACGACTCGCGTGCCCGCAATGGTGTCGTTCATGCGGTTGAGACAGCGCAGAAACGTGGATTTGCCGCAGCCCGACGGCCCAATCAGCGCGGTAATCTTGCGATCGGGTATGTCAATGGACACATCGGTCAGGACGCGCTTGGTTCCGTAGTAGAAGCCGAGATGGTCAACGGTGATTTTGTTCATTGAGATCGCTTATCCAAACCGGCCGGTGATGTAGTCTTCGGTGCGTTGATCGGTCGGCGCCACGAACATCTCTTTGCCGCGGCAGTGTTCGATCAATTCGCCCATGAGCAAGAAGGCGCTGTAATCCGCCACGCGCGCCGCCTGCTGAACGCTGTGCGGGACGATCACGATGGTGTACTGGCGCTTCAACTGGTACAGCGAATCCTCCACTTTGGCGGTCGAGATAGGGTCCAGCCCAGAGGTTGGCTCGTCCAGCAGCAGCACTTCCGGCTCCAGCGCCAGGCTGCGCGCAATGCACAGCCGCTGCTGTTGGCCGCCTGACAAGGCGCTGGCCGGCGCATCCAGCCGGTCCTTGACCTCATCCCACAGCGCGGCCTGTGTCAGGCTGCGCACAACGATTTCCTCCAGCCGCGTTCGATCACGCGCGCCCGCCAGCTTCGGCCCGTAGACGATGTTCTCACGAATGGTCCCCGGCAGCGGCAGTGGCAGCGCGAAGACCATGCCGACGCGGCGGCGCAGGGCTGAAACATCAACGCCGGGCGCGTAGATGTCCTGCCCGTCAATCAGCACCTTGCCCGTCAGCTTCGTGTTGTCCACCAGGTCGTTCAGGCGGTTGATGAGCCGCAGCAGGGTGCTCTTGCCGCTGCCGGCCGGCCCAAAGAGCGCGGTGACCGCGTGTTCGGGAATTTCCAGGGTGATATCGCGCAGGACCGCTTGGTCGGCATACGCGTAGGTGATGTGATCCAGGTAGATTTTAGGCGGTATTGTCGTTCGAGCAAGCATGGATTGACCGTGTTTTACCATTGTCTCTGCCGCCGGAAGCGGCTGCGGATCAGGGTGGCGACCAGGTTGAGCGAGAGAACCAGCGCCAGCAGCACCAGTGCCGTGCCGTACTGGATTTCGGCCGGCATACCGGGCACCTGGGTGACGATGACGTAGAGATGATAGGGCAGCGCCATGGTTTGATCGAGGGGCGAGGCGGGCAGCTGCGGCAGGTAGAAGGCAGCCACGGTGAAGAGGATCGGCGCGGTTTCGCCGGCCGCGCGTAGCAGGCCCAAAATCACGCCGGTGATGATGCCGGGCAGCGCCTGCGGCAAGATTACCGTACGCGTGGCCTGCCAGCGCGTGCCGCCCAGGCTGGCGCTGACGGTGCGAAACTCCACCGGCACCGCGCGCAGCGCCTCTTCGGATGTGCTGATGATGACCGGCAGCGTCATGATCGCCAGGGTCAGCGAGCCGGCCAGGATCGAAGTGCCGAACTGTAGGAAGAGCACGAACAGCCCCAGCCCGAACAGCCCATACACGACCGACGGAATGCCGGCCAGGTTGATCACCGCCAGGCGGATTGCGCGCGTCAGCCAGGTGTCCCGTGCATACTCGGCCAGGTAGATGGCGCCGGCCACGCCGACAGGAATGGCCGCCAGCGCTGTGCCCAGGGTGAGCAGCAAGGTGCCGACGATCGCAGGGAAGATGCCGCCGGCCTTCATGCCACCCCTGGGCATGGCGGTCAGGAATTCCCAGTTGATGGCGCCGGCGCCGCGCACCAGGATGGCGCCGATGACCAGGAGGATCGGCAGCACCACCAGCAGCGCGGCCACGAGCAGCAGCGCGAAGCCGGCGCGTTCAACTTGTTC
>JAYRVL010000370.1:0-6018 GCA_041918575.1 Anaerolineae bacterium
CTGAGTCATGATGTCCTTTTGTCCCATGGTATCCCCTTGGGATGCCGATCCCTGTCCTGCGATCTATGAACGACTTGGGTTGCAACTTGCAAGCCTGTATTTCTGCAAGCGGCTTTGTGGCTTGTCCGGGAGGGTATACGCGATCCGGCCCTGGCCCATCAACTCCGAAATGGCCTTCTTGAGCGCACCAGACACGGAACGATGACCGAACGCCTCGGCAATCTGACTCCGCGAGAGTGGCTCGCCCTTCAGCAGCATCAGAATTCTGGTTTGCAGGTCTGACTCTGGCCCCGACTCTGGCCCCGACTCTGGCCTCGACTCTGGCCTCGACTCTGGCCTCGACTCTGGCCTGGCTGCGAGGCCAGAGTCAGGAGTGATCTCGCTCCAAGCCTAACGAACGCGCGCAGGCGCTCGATCAGTTCTTCTTTGGTCATGCCATTACTCCAACACGATCCGTACTTTTCCAGGCTCCTTGCCCTTGGTAAGTCGGTCCAGGTACTCTTCGAACCGCTTCTTCATCTCCGCCGGGGTGACTGGGGAGCCGCCCGCGAGCAGCGCGGCGCGCAGGTCCGCCGTCTTGACCGAGACCTTCGTGAGACCGGAGAGCACCTCCTGCATGGCGCCGATGAAGTCGTGGCTCAGGTCCTCCGGCAGGGCACGTTGCTCGATGAAGCCGTCCACCAGCCTGCGCGGTTCAGGCCTGAGCAAGGCCAGGTTGCCCACGGTGGTTGGGTCTTCCAGATCGGCCAGCAGCGTCTGCGTCCAATTCTCCATCAGGGTATCGAGCTCGCCATCCAGGGCATCGAGCCGCGCCGCCGCGGGGGCCGGAGCCGTTTCCACAGCAGGTTTGTAGCCGCAGTGCGGACAAATCGGCGCAGCCTCCAGGTCCTGCTCGGTGAGCGCGAAGCAGCTTCTCAGGCCAGCGAGTCGGTTCTGGAAGTCGGCCAGATGTTGGCGTGGCATCAGAGCGATGGTGGACAGCCTTTGCAGATCCCGGAGTCGTTCATCACCGGTGAGCTGCGCCTTGCGCTTGTCCTCATTCACGCCGAGGCGCGCCCTGGCATGCAGGCCCAGATACGCGGTCAGATAGGCTTTTTTTAGGTCGCTGAGCCGGCGTTGGGTCTGTTGGCGGAAGGCCGGCGCGCCCCGCTGCGTCGGATCGGTGATTTGGGCGTGTACGTCACCTTGCGCAGCCTTCATGCTGTCAGTCCAGGCGTGATCGCTGGGCAGGACCGCTTCGGCGGTGGAAAGGTAGGCTGCCGGGGCGCCCAGGTCATTCACCAGTCCCTGGAGCGCCTCGAATTCCCTCAACGCCTTCAAGCCTGCTTCCTGGCCTTGCACATCCGGCGCGCTATAGCGAAAGTTCTTGAGCTTGCCGGGCGCATCGTAAGCCTGCAGCGATTCGAGGAAGCTCTTCGTACTCGTCAGTCTGGCGCGCAACCTCTGCGTCTCATCTTCGGCCAACAGCCTGCGGCCCCAGAACAACAGCCCCGTCTGCAGGCTTTGCTGCGCCCGCACCAACCGCTCCACCACAGCCGTGACGGCTGACTGCAACTGCTTGACCGGCTCCTCCTTGCCCTGGGTGACCAGTTGGCCCATGCCTGGCGTAAGTCCTACCAACTCGAACAGCGCCTTGAGCGCCGGCAGGTTCCAGTCCTTGGGTCGCTCGATGTGCTTGAACTGCGCCAGTTCATCAACGCCCGTCCCGGCCAGCAACTGCAGCCCCGTGGCATCGAACTTCTTGCCCGGGATGGCCAAGACCAACTCGCCGGCGTATACCAGCGTTGCGAGCACGACCACCGTCCACTCGGGTTCAAGCCGCATAGTCTGAGGGGCCAGGTACTCCAGGCTGTAGACGTCCTGGATCAGCTCGGAGCGGTTGACTACCTGGCCAGGGCCCTTCTTTTTGGCGATCTCCAGGATGTGGTTGGCGTATTTCGATCGGTACGGGTCAAGACGCTCGCCGTCAAGCAGCTCCAGCGCGTCGAGCGCCGCGACCGCCTGTTTGGTGCGGCTCTGGCCGGCGATCGCGCGCAGGGCATCCTGGGCAGCCTGCGCCCGATTGGCCCCGGTAATGAGCACCGAGAAGAACGGATACTCCGGCGCCTGCTCCTGGAAATGGGCGCCCAGACAGATGCCGGCAATCGTGTTCACCAGGTCGCGGAAGTTGACGCGTTCGGCAGCGCTCACGCCGGAGAGTTCGCGGATCGGCTTGCCCTTGGCCCACTCGGTCAGAGGTTTGGTACGTCCCTGATAGGTCGCCTCGAAAGCTGTCGTCATGCTCTTCTGCAACCACTGCACAAGCCCGCGCAAGAAAGTAGATGCTTTCGACTCGTAGGTCGCTTTGGCGTGCCCTGAGGCAGTCGAGGCCAGGTCCAGCGCCGCGGCATAGCCCTTGAGCGCCGTCCGGAACTCATCGTCCATTTTCGTCAGGCGCAGGAACAGCTCGTCCGGCTTCCTTTCGTCCTTGAAATGCGGCGCGTCGAAAGGTTGGACGAAGTACAGGTAGAAATCCCGCGGCGGCGCCGCGGTGGAGCGCTCGTTGGGCGCGCCAAAAAAGAGATACCCCTGCCGCGCCGCTTTGTGCTCAAGCCATTCAAGCTCATGCTGCCAGATCCTGAAGCCAGTGACGTAGGTCTGGTCCGTGCATTCCATGACCCGCTTCAGAGCCTCGTAGTAGTAGCGGTCCAGTTGCGACGAATCGAGACTTTCAGCGCGCTTCTCGATCAGGGCGTCGAAGTCGTCGGTCTTCTTGAGGTCCAGGTAGTACTGACGGTTATCCGGATTGGCGGAGATGAACTGACCGCTGACCGTTCGATGGATCTCACGCAGCACGGTTTCTACTTGGGAGAGCAGATCGTCGGCAGGCGCTCCGCCCAACTCCTCGATACCGGGCTGGTAGAGACACAGGCCGTCTCGCAGTTCCTCGGCCGTCGCACCCAGGGGCGCATAGATGTCGCCGGTGGTGAGTCGGTGGACGGAAAGCGCGTGAATCAGCCGCAATGCCATGGGCCTGTAGGCCGGACGGGTGAAGGCCTGTTGGATGCGGGATTCGAGCACCTGGCTGCAATCAATGACCGCCCTGATATCCGGCACTGCACGGAATGATGGGTTCTCGCGCAGGGTGGCCCAGTAGCCATCGTAGGCGATCATCCCCGGGCGATCAACCGGGACGTCTTGTCCGAGCAGCCTTTTCATGGCCAGCGACAGGGTCTTGAGCACCTCGCGCTTCTCCACCGCAGTGACCCGCTCGAAGGTGTCAATGTAGTCGGGATGCACTGGAAAGAGACGCACGAACTCATCCATCTGCTCGTTCATGCGGCCGTAGAACTTGGCGAACGGGGTGAGGTATTCTCGGATTTTCACTTGCTGCTCGGCGGTTTTCTTGAGCAGTCGCTCGGCCACTACGAACTTCACATCCTTACGTGCGATGAGGATCTGCTCGAAGCGATCCTTCACCCGGCGGATGCTGTCGGCCACGAACGAAAAACGGGGGCTGTCGAAGATCGCTTCCTGGACGCCGGCGATGAAGCGGAATCGCAGGTCCCTGCAAACCTCACCAATCTCACGCAGGAAGTTGAGGTCGAGGATGAGTTCTTGATCCTTGCGACTGCGCAGGTAATCGAGCAGTTCGTCCACCACCAGGAGCAGGCCGTGATCGGGATACTCCTGGTGAAACGCCGCCATCAGTTCCTCGAAGGCGCGTTTATTGTTAGAAACCTTGTCCGCGAACGGGAAGGCATAGGACACACCCATCGCGGCCAGATGCTCCTCAAGTTCAGCCACAAGGATGTCGCGCAGCGACATGGTGGTGGCGCCAATCTCGGTGCGTACGACCTTGAAGCGGCCGCCGATCTTGCCCGCGGCACTCGCCATGCCCTTGTCGTTCAAGAAGGACGCCAGGTCACCGTTCTCAGCCAGCGCAGAGATCACGGACATCAAGTGGGACTTACCGGCGCCGTAATTGCCGACGACCAGCAGTCCCTTGTTGTCCAGAGGCTGATCGAACTGCAACTGAGGGAACACCCCATGGTCGGTCTGAACCACACGGCCATCTTGTTGCCTGACTATTCCGGTCAGTTTTTCGGCCATCTCCTGGGAGATCACGTAGGTCTGAACAAGCTGTCGGGCGGCAGCGGCTTCGTCGGCGTCGCGCAGTTGAACCACGGACTCGATAGGCTCGAATTGGATCAAGTCTCCGTATTTCATTGCGTCTGCCTCCCTACTCCTACGATGCTTGTCTTCATGCAATGGTCTCCGGCGTCACGGCCAGGAAATCGCGTGTGGAGTATCGCCTGTACTCAGGGTGATCAGGCGTCGCGTACGCCAGGTATTCATGGTCAATAGAACCATTCCATGCGGCAACTATCGTCTTGTTACGCGCGAGTCCCTGCAATAACCGCAGGGGATCTTGCTTGAGCGCGACATCGAACAACACTTCGATATTATCGAGCAGGTTTACGTCAGCCTGGGCCGCATTGACAATCTCCGCCAGTAAACGGGGCAGTTGCAGCACTCGCTGACGTTCCGTCAGTTCGAGCATACGGCGAGACAACTCAAGATTCACGTTCAACATGGGCAAACCGGCGCGGTCACGGACTTCCTGCAAGGCTATCGTTTTTCCCCTGCCAGCCTGCGCAACAACCAGTACGAGTCGGTAATACAGCCCGCTCGCATGATGTATCTGGCGCATGATGCGATCAGCCAGAGATTCTGTCATGTCGCCGCTCCTTGCGTTTCAGCATGTGGGATTCGTGTCTGATAGAAGATTGAGTGAATTATACCGAGATGGCGGTGTTTTCGCAATTTGCTGGACAAGCCGCCCGCCGCCCATTGTGGCGAGGACGCGGTTCAGGGTACGCGCAAGATGCGGATGGTGGGACCGGGGCGGCGCCAGGGGTCGGGCGTCAACTCGATGACCAGGGGCAGTTCGCGCCAGAATCGCTCGTAGGCCGCGATGAAGTCGGCGTAACGCTCCGGCTCCGCGTAGAAGCGGTCGTACATCTCGCTGCTGGCAACGACGAAGCGGGCGCCGCGCTCGCGAAAATACTCCGGCGTTGACCGGCCGAGCGTGGGCGTCTCTTCCAGCTTGATCGTTGTGCTCCAGTAAAGCCCGGTGTACCATTCGCTGCCCACGACCGTTTGCGCCGGCGTTTGCTGGCTGAACCACTCAATCGCCAGCACCTGCGTGTTGGGCTGCGCGCTCTGCACCGCGCGGCGCAGCGATGTGTAGAACGGCTGCCCCAACGTCAGCAGGAGCAGCAGCCCCAGGCTGATGATCCACGCCGGCCGCGGCCCACGCCCCGTTGCGGATGGGCGCTGATCCTTTTCTTCACCCCCGCGACCGCCAAGCGCGGCCGCCGCGGTCAGCACACCCTGCGCGCTCCACAGCGCCACCACCGGCAGCGCCGGCACCAGCCAGTGATCCCAACGCAGGTTCGACGCGCCGATGCCCAGCCAGTAGAGCAGCGGAAAGGCCAGGATGACAGCGCCGCGGGCCCGCGGCGTAGCCCACGTTCGGCCGCCGGCGACCAGGCCCAGGGCCGCGGCCGCCATCCCCGGCCAGCCGATCGCGCCAGGCAGCGCGGTCAGCACATACCACCCCCAGTTCTGCAAGCCGGGCAGCCGCTCTGCGCCCGCGTGGCCGCCGCGGTTCTCGAAAAGCAGATTGGGGATGGCGTGCGACCAGTCGAGAAGGACGTAGGGCGAGGTCAGCGCAAAGGTGACCGCCGCCGCCAACGCAGCCAGGGCGAACGCGCCAAAGTCGAGCTTGCGGCCGCGTCCGCGCTGCGTGATCCAGGCGACCAACCAGGCCGCAAAGACCACTATCGTGGTGATTTTGGTGGACGCGGCCAGGCCCGTCGCCGCGCCGGCGATCAGCGCCCAACGGCGTGAGGGATGATCGGCAAAACGGACTGCGGCGTAGATGCCGAGCGTGACGAAGAAAGCGGCCGGCGCGTCGCTGCGCGCCCAGGTGGTCCACTTGCGGTGCATGGGGCTGACCGCCAGAAACAGCGC
>JAYRVL010000371.1:0-2779 GCA_041918575.1 Anaerolineae bacterium
CAGCAGCGCGCCGCGCGATTGCGCCAGCAGCAGCAGAACCGACAGCAGCACGGTGGTCAGCGCGGCCAGCAGGCGCAGGGGCCAACGCGTGGGCGCCAGGGTGAGCATGACCGCGGGCGCCCAGAAGAGCGCCAGCAGCCCGCCGCTCAGGTTGGGGTTGAAGCCGGCCGGGTTCCAGAAGGGCCGCCAGCCGCCGGGCAGCAGGCTGTAGAAATCGGCCTGGATGAAGGGGAGCTTGTTGCCGCCGAAATTGGTGCCGAGCAGCAGCGCCAGCGCCAGTCCCAGGCCGACCAGGAGCAGGCCCCAGGGCGCGTGACGCAGCCAGCGGCTGTGAGCCTGGGCGGTCAGCGCCCAGAAGAAGGCCAGGTTCGCCACGAAGGCCCAGACGCGCGGCAGGCTGACGGCCCGGTCCGCGCTGGCCCACAGCCCCACCGGCAGGGTCAACGCCAGCAGGAGCAGCGCAGCATCCACCGGCGTGTGGCCGTGCCAGCGGCGCAGCGCCAGCGAGCGGCCCAAAAAGAGCAAAAGAAGCCCGCCCAGCGCGATCCAGGGCGCAGGGCGGGGCAGGTAAGTCGAAAAGAGCCAGAGGGGGGTCAGCAGGCTGGTCAGGACCAGCAGCAGTTCCGCATGGCGCAGGGGGTTGCCGCGCCAGAAAGGCGCAGGCGAGAGGCGCGTGGGCAGTTCAACGGCAGGCATGGGGCGTGCGCCGGCTCAACTCTTTGGCTCAGCCGCGGGTCGTGGGCGTTCGAGCCAGGCGGAAACCCGGCGCACCAGCCGCCGCGGCAGCCAGCGCGGGTAGGCGCTCCGTGAGCGGCGCTCGCTCTTGCCATCACGACTGTAATAATAGTAGTAGTACGAGTAGTAACCGCTGCTGCGCTCGCCCAGCTTGTTGAGAACCGCGCCCAGCAGGCGGCCGCCCACCTTGGCCAACGTCTCCTGCGCGCGCAGCGCCTCCGCGCGCCGCGTGCTATCGGCGTCAATCACCAGCAGGGTGCCGTCCACCAGGGTCGAAAGAATGGCGGCGTCGGCCGCAGCCATCACCGGCGGCGAGTCGAAGATCAGCACATCGCACTGGCTGCGCAGGCGCTCTACCAGGTGGCGCATGCGCTCGCTGCCCAACAGCTCCGACGGGTTGGGCGGCAGCGGGCCGGAGGTCAACACACGCAGCCCGCTGACCGCTGTGTCTTGCAGCACCGCGTCCGCCGCCTCGTCCGCGCGCTGCATCAGCGCGCTGGTGATGCCCACATTGTTGCTCAAATTGAACAGCTTGTGCGCGGTGGGCCGACGCAGGTCGGTGTCCACCAGGATGACGCGCTGATCGGCCTGCGCGAGGGTGACGGCCAGGTTGGCGGCCGTGGTGCTCTTGCCTTCCTGCGGGCTGGCCGAGGCGATCAACAGCGCGCGCACCGGCTCATCCACGCCGCTGAACTGAATGTTGGTGCGCAGGACGCGGTAGCCCTCCGCGATGGGCGAATGTTTCTTGTCGAGCGTGACCAGCGCGGCCTCGGGGTTGTCCCGCGGCCGCACGCGCAGAATGGCGCCCAGGGTGGCCAGGCCCAGCAGCTCACGCACCTGCTCCGAGTCGTGGATGGTGTCGTCCAGGTATTCGACCAGGAAGGCCAGGCCGAACGCCAGCATGGCGCCAACGATGGCCGCCAGCAGGGTGTTGGTGAGGGTGCGCGGGCGAATCGGGGCCATCGGCGTCAGCGCCGGCGTGGTGACCGCAATGTTGTCCACGGTCTGCGCTTCGGTCAGGCGCAGTTGCTCCAGGGAGTTGAGCAAGGAGGCGTAGGTCGTCTCGAACTGGCGCAACATCGTCTGCTGGCGCGAGAGATCCAGGCGCTGCTCATCGGTCAGGGTCTGTTGACCCTGCAGGGTGTTGATGCGCTCCTGCGTCTGCTGGATGTCGGTCTCTACTTTGGCGCGCTCCGTCTGCAAATCGGCGCGGGTCTGGGCATAGCGGCCCTTCTGGTAGGCCTGCGTTTGTTCGATGAAGATCAACGGCAGGTTGTTGGCAATCTCCCTGGCCAGGACCGGGTCGTAACTCTCGACCTTCAACTGAATGAGCTGCGTATCACGCACCGGCGACGCGCTGATCTTCACGCCCAGGCGCTTGAGGCCATCCAGGTCTTGCAGGCCCAGGCGGCGGGCGGTCTCTTCACGCACCGGGTATTCGGTGAGCAGTTGGGAATAGGTGCGCGCCACCTGCTGGCTGTAGAGCAGGTCGCTGTAGCTCAAGCCGCTGGTCGGTGAGTTGGCCTGGCTGACCAGCAGGGTGGAACCGGCCTCATAGACCGGCGTGGTGCGCCGGCTGACGACAAAGGAGGTCAGGGCAGCCACCAGGGTGCAGAGGGCGACCAACCAAAACCATTTGAGAGCCAGGTTGGCGTATTGGCGTAATTCCATGATGAATCAAAATCCTTCCATTTTATCTACCCATCGTGCCTGCTCAGACGATGGGCCGCCGCAGAGCGATTGAAATCGCGCCTGACGGGCGTACCGCCGGGCGTCCACCTGCGTGGACGCAATGCCGGTCGGCGCGGCTGGCGGTTCCGAGCAGCCGCGATTTCAGGCGGCGGCCAGGGCCTGCGCCCAACCGCTGCTGTGGCCGTCCTGCAGGACGATCATAGGCGCTTCCTCGCTCGCCTCCACGGCGCCGGCGGTCAGGCGTTCGCCGGCCACCCCAGGCGCCGCATGCAGGCCGACGCGCTGCAAGAGAGCGGCGCGGCGCCGCGCTCGCTCGACATCGCCGCGATCCACGACGGTTGAAATCTCGAAC
>JAYRVL010000372.1:0-3827 GCA_041918575.1 Anaerolineae bacterium
CGCGAACTGAAACGCTCGCCGTCGAGCATCACACGCGAAATCGCCAAGCATGATCGTCTGCCCGGGTGTGCGGCGCTACCTTATGAAGCCGGGCGGGCCGGTATGCGCGCCCACATGGCGCGGTTTAAGAGACGGCGCCAGCGCAAGCTCGCGCCAACCGGGCCGTTGTTCGCCGAGGTGCGTGACAAGCTCAAGATCGGTTGGTCTCCCGAGCAAATTTCCGGTTATCTGAGCCGTATCCATCCTGACTGCAGGGCTGGAGCATCAAATTTCCCGTAACTGCAAGAGGTCGGCGAGGTATGTCATCGCCGTTCTGAAAGTCGGCTGAGACGGGCGGGATGAAAGTGTTGGATCCTTCTTCGTCGATCTTCTTCCCGGAGTTTGTCTAAAGAGCTGTTTGGCACTTCTTCGCGGTAGTTTCGTCTTCTTCCCTCTTCGTTTTGTTTCGGATCGGGCAGTCGGGTGTTGGCGCTGCGCGCAGCGCTGTGGGCATTCCATGATGGGCGCAAGGAGGGGAAGCCATGGCCCATTGCACGCAGCGCAAGTGCCTGAATTGCGGCCAATCGTTTTGTCCCGATCGGCGCAATGTGCGCCACCAGCAATACTGCTCGCAGCCGGCTTGCCGCAAAGCCAGTAAAGCGGCCAGTCAGCGCGCCTGGCTTGCCCAACCCCAGAACCAGGACTACTTCCGCGGCCCGGAGAACGTGCTGCGGGTCAAGCTGTGGCGAGCCAGCCACCCGGGCTACTGGCGCCGGCCCGAGGCACGAAGGCGCCAGCAAGGTGCCAGTGGCGATGCGTTACAAGATGTCTGCCCGGCGCAAGCCATTGAAACAGCGAGCGATTATGGCGACAGGCGAAGCGCTGCGTTACAAGATCTCTTGCGTGACCAAACGGCTGTTCTGATTGGCTTTATTGCCCAATTCACCGGGACCACGTTGCAAGATGACATCGCCCGCAGCACCCGGCGGCTGGTAGAACTGGGCCAGGACATCTTGGCCGGAAGGAGCCGCGATGACACTCAAGCGGGTGCTCTGCCTGGAGCGGCTGCGCACGCTGCCCGCGCAGTTCAGCTGGATCGACCAGCGGCTGGTGCGTGAGCGGCACATCGACGCGTGCGATGCGCCGGCCGCCGCGCTGTACCTGTTCTTGCTCACCGTCGCCGATGCGCAAGGGCTGAGCTACTACTCCGATGCCGTGTTGGCCAAACGGCTGTCGATGTCTCTGCCACGGCTGGTGCAGGCGCGCGCCAATCTGCAGCGCCTGGGGCTGATCGCCTATGAGCGCCCGCTGTATCAAGTCCTGGCGCTGGATCGGCCGGCGCCGGCCCAAGCACAGGCGCTGGCAATGCCGCAGCGCCAGGCGCGTATCGCCCAGTTGCGCGCTGCCCTGGAAGGGCGGCCGTGATCGACTACGAGATGTACTGCAAGATCAAGGATGCCCATGAACGCCAGGGGCTGACGATCGCCCAGTGCGCCCGCGCTCTGGGCCTACACCGCGACACGGTGGCCAAGTGGCTAAGCGTTGCGCAGTACCGCCCCCGTGTCTGCGTGCCGCGTGCCAGCCGCCTGGACCCGTTCAAGGCGCCCATCGTGCGTCTGCTCGAAACTCATCCGTACAGCGCCCAGCAGATCTTCCAGCGCCTGCGCGAGGACGGTTTTAGCGGCGGGCTCACGATCGTCAAAGACTATGTGCATAAGGTGCGCCCGCCACGGCGCGAGGCGTTCCTGAAGCTTTCCTTTGCGCCCGGCGAATGTGCCCAGATCGACTGGGGCGAGTACGGCACGATCGGCGTGGGCAACACCCGGCGCCGGCTGTCTTTCTTCGTCATGGTGCTGTGCTACAGCCGCATGATGTACGTCGAATTCACCGTCTCGCAGACGATGGAGCATTTCCTGGCCTGCCACGAGCATGCCTTCGCCGCATTCCAGGGCTGCCCGGCACGGCTGATGATCGACAATCTGAAATCGGCGGTGCTGCGCCGCGTGGTGGGCGAGGCGCCGCTGTTCAATCCCCGCTACCTGGATTTCGCCCGTCACTGGGCATTTGACATCTCGGCCTGCAACCCCAGAAGCCCTCAGGAAAAGGGCCGGGTGGAAAACGCTGTCGGCTACGTCAAGAAGAATTTCCTCAACGGTCTGGAACTGCGCGATTTCAGCGCCGTCAATCCCGCCGCCCAGCTCTGGCTCGATACCGTAGCCAATGTGCGCATCCATGGCCAAACCCACCGCCGGCCGCTGGATGTGTTCGCCGAGGAACAGCCCCTGCTGCGCCGCCTCAACCCTCAGCCCTACGATGTGGGCCGCATCGACACCCAGCGCGCCTCGCGCCAGTTTCGCGTTGTGCTCGATACCAATGAGTATTCGGTGCCGGCCGAGTATGCCGGCCAGCGCGTGAGCGTGAAGGCCTATCCCGATCGGCTGTGCATCTACCATCACGATCGGCTCATCGCCCGCCACGTTCGCAGCTACGAGCGGCATCGGGACATCGAGGACCCTGATCATCCCAAGGCGCTGCTGGTGCAGCGGCGTGCCGCCCGTGAGCAGCGCCTGCTGGCGCGCTTTCTGAGTCTGTCGCCCCTGGCCCCGGCCTATTACGAGGGGCTGGAACAGCGGCGCCTGAACGTGCGCCATCACCTGCGCAAGATCGTCGCCTTGAGCGAAATCTATGGCGATGAGGCGCTCGCGCGCGCCATCGAAGATGCGCTGGCCTTCGCCGCCTTCAGCTGCGAGTACATCGCCAATATCCTGGAGATGCGCGCCCGCCAACGCCCACAAAACGGCGCACTGCACCTGACGCGCCGCCAGGACCTGCTCGAGCTCGATCTGCCCGCACCGGATCTTTCCCTCTACGAGGTTCAGGACAATGACGATCCAGCACGCTGACCCACACCCTGATCCCGGCCATGACTTGCCCGCACACCTGGCCAGTTTGCAGCTCACTTACCTGATCGAACATTATGAGGCCCTGGCTCAGCAGGCGGCCGAGCAGCACTGGTCGCACATCGAGTATCTGGCCCGGCTGATCGAAGGCGAGGCCCACCGGCGCGAGCAGCGGCGTATCCAGCGACGCATCCGCCTAGCACGCTTCCCCGTCACCAAGACCCTGGAGCAGTTTCAGTGGAGCTGGCCGAAGAAGATCAACCGCCCCCAGATCCAGAACTTGTTTCGCCTTGCCTTTATCAAGGATAAGGCCAACGTCATCTTTATCGGCGGTGTCGGCTTGGGCAAATCCCATCTATGCATTGCCCTGGGCCGCGCCGCCTGCGAGCGTGGCTACTCCGTGCTGTTCGCCACCGCCGTCGACATCATCAATACCTTGAGCGCCGCCCAGGCCGCCGGCCGCCTCAAGCAGGCACTGGCCCGCTATCTCAAACCCACGCTCTTGCTGATCGATGAACTCGGCTATCTGCCCATCGACAAGATGGGCGCCGATCTGCTCTTCCAAATCACCAGCCAGCGCTATGAGCGCGGTGCCATCGTCATCACCACCAATCGCGCCTACAAGCATTGGCCCGAGATATTCAACCACGACGCGACCCTCGCCTCGGCTCTGCTCGATCGACTGCTCCACCATGCCGAGACCGTCGTCATTGAGGGCAAGAGCTTTCGCATGAAGGACCAGATCGAGCCTCCAACCGATTCATGACATGTCGTTGCACATCATGCATACCGCATCTTCATGCGCGCCAGTTTCAAACCGGCCAATTCTGTTGGATTTCGCGCCGACGCTGACAAGGTAGTATGGGTTCCAGGCGGCGGCCTTGCGTTTTCTTGGCAGGCTGCAGGAACGGGATTTGTCGGCCCGAAACAGGTTCAAGGCGACACGAC
>JAYRVL010000373.1:0-4629 GCA_041918575.1 Anaerolineae bacterium
CCGGGTTGGCATCATGGACCACGGCGAACTGATCGCCCTGGGCAGCCAGGCTGAGCTGACCCGCCAGGTGGGCGAGACCGAGACCCTGGTCCTGCACATCGGCGCGGACGAAGACGCCGAGGCGCTGGCGCAGTCGCTGCGCTCCATCGCCGGTGTTTTGCAGGCCAACGTCACCGATCACGAGATCGCGCTGACTACACACCAGGCGGAGGAAATCCTGGCGCCGGTGGTGACGCGCGCCAACGAGCGCGGCATCAAGATTCATTCCATTGACATGCGCGAGCCGAACCTGGAGGCGGTGTTCCTCCAACTGACCGGCCGCGGCCTGCGCGATTGACCAGGGAGCCAGATCATGAAAAAGCTCATCCTCATCGGTCTCAAAGATGTCAAACTGATCTTTCGTGACCGGCCCGCGCTCACCTTCATGCTCCTGGCGCCCTTTCTGTTGACCATCGGCCTGGGCTTCGTCACCGGCCAGATGGGTCGCAGCAGCGCTGGCGGGCTGGAAGCCATCCCGGTCCTGGTCGTCAACCAGGACGACGGTCAGTTGGGCCAGGCCCTGGCAGACCTGCTCCGATCCGAAGATCTGGCCGGGCTGCTGCTGCCCACGCTGGCGGCGGATGCGACCGCAGCTCGCGGTCAGGTGGATGCGGATCAGGCGGCCGCGGCGGTCATCGTACCGGCGGGCT
The DNA here is from genome assembly GCA_041918575.1 of Anaerolineae bacterium. GTDB lineage: Bacteria > Chloroflexota > Anaerolineae > SSC4 > Amarolineaceae > Amarolinea. Next base: position 690 of record JAYRVL010000373.1, read on the forward strand.
TCAGCGATAGCATCATTCCCCGCAGCGGTCAGACGCCGTCCGGGCAGGCGGTGAAAATCGAAGTTTACAAGAACCCCAGCCGGCCGGTGAGCGCCGGGGTGATCCAGGCCATCGTCGAAGGGTTCATCAGTCGCGTGGAGACGGGCCGCGTGGCCGGCCAGGTGATCGTCGTGCAGGCGCTGACCGCCGGTCTGCTCGCGCCCGACCAGGCGCAGGATTTCGCCGTGGCCGTAGGCCAGCGCCAGACCGCAGCGTCTGCAGCCGAGCCGCTCATCCGGCTGCAGTTCTCTGCCAGCGGCCAGGAACAGCAGCCCTTCAACCCGATGGCCTACATGGCGCCGAGCATGGCGCTCCTGTTCCTCATGTTCACCGTCAGCAACGGCGGCCGCTCGCTCCTGATCGAAAAGGCGCAGGGCACGCTGGCGCGGCTGCTCATCACGCCCGCCGCCGGCGCGTTCAAGGGGGAGACGCTGCATGCAACGTCTCTACTGTTTGGCAAACTGTTCGGCGCCTATCTGACCGGCGTTTTGCAGATGCTCATCCTGACCCTCACCGGCTCGCTGTTGTTCGGCCTGCGCTGGGGCGATCCGCTCGGCCTGCTGGCGCTCATCCTGGCCGCGGTGTTCGGCGCGCTGGGCTGGGGCATGCTCATCACCGCGCTGGCGCGCACACCGGGCCAGGTTTCCGCCGTCGGCACGGCCGTCATGCTTACCTTCGGCATCCTGGGCGGCAGCTTCGTGCAGACCAGCATCATGCCATCGTGGTTCCAATGGCTCAGCAAACTCACGCCCAACGCCTGGGGGCTGGATGGCTTTACCATCCTGGGCCTGGGCGGAACCCTGGCCGACCTGGGCCGACCCCTGCTGGGGCTGCTGGTGATGGGCCTGGCGCTGGCCGCGGTAGCCATCGTCTTGTTCAACCGCCGCTCGCTGCTGCAAGCGTAACGCCGCAGAGCGATTGAAATCGCGCCTGGTGGGCCTGACGGCCGGGCGTCCCCCGGCGTGGACGCAATGCCGGTCGGCGCAGGCCGACCTTGCGGCGGAACGCCCTTGCGGCCCGAATTCATTCGGCGGCTGCAATCGGCGCCGGGTGTCTGAGCAATTGTCAATGAGTAAGCAATTGAGTTGGGAGTCGCCATGAAAGTCTTCAGCATCATCTGGAAAGACACCCTGCTGCGCTTTGCGAGCAGGTCGGAACTGCTCTTCTTCCTCATCCTGCCTATCGTCTTCACTTTCGTTTTGGCCGGCGGCACGGGCGCACCGGCCGACAACCGCATCCACCTGCTGGTGGCCGACCAGGCCGGGTCGCCCCTTTCGCAGCAGATCATCGCGGAGCTGGCGAAATCGGAGTCGGTGCGGCCGGAAGTGACGACCCTGGCGGAGGGGGAAGCCGCGTTCGCAGATCGCGCGGCCTCGGCCCTGCTGGTCATCCCGGCCAACTGCGACCTGGCCGCCCTGGAGACGGGCGAGATTGTCCTCGACCTGCGCCAACTGCCCAACAATCTCAATGCCGCGGCAGCCGGCCGTTCGGTGCAGGCCGTGCTCTACCGGCTGGGCAGCGCGGTCAGCATTGGCCGCCAGGCCGTGGCGGAGGCGGAGCGCCTGCGTCCCTTCGCAGACGCGGCCAGCCGCCGCGCCTTTTTCGACGCGGCCCTGGTCGCTGCCCAGGATCTGATGGCGCAGGCGCCGGACCGCCTCGAACCGGTCCTGGCCAGCACCGCGGATCCGGTGCAGTACAACCCGGCCGCCAACTCCTCGGCCGGGCAGTTGATCACCTGGGTTTTCATCCCGTTGATCGGCATCTCGGCCGCGTTCGCGTTCGAACGGCAGACCGGCACCCTGCGCCGTCTGCTCACCACGCCGACCGGCAAGGGCGCCTTCCTGCTCGGCTCCATCCTGGGCAACGTCTTCTGGGCGTTGGTGCAGATGACCCTACTGATCCTGTTCGGCGTCGTTGTCCTGCGCGTGAATTGGGCGGATCAGCCGGCCGGGCTGGCGCTGGTGATGATCGCCTCGACGCTGGCCGCGGCCGCGCTGGGCGCCATGCTCGGCGCCTTCGTCAAGACGGCCAGCCAGGCCAACGGCCTGAGCATCATGCTGGGCATGGTCATGGCCCTGTTGGGCGGGTGCTGGTATCCCATCGAGCTGTTCCCAGAAACGGTGCGCACGGCCGTCAAGGTTTTGCCCACCACCTGGGCCATGCAGGGCATGACCGACCTGCTGCTGCGTGGGCAGGGCGTGATGGGGGTGCTGCCGGAGGTGGGCGTCCTGCTCGGCTTTGCTGCCATCTTCTTCGCGGTGGGGGTGGCGCGCTTCCGGTACGAGTGAAATCGGGAAAACACCCTGAAAATCCGTCTTGACAAGACTGATTTTCAGGGTATAATGACGCCATGATTTTTCCACGATCACAATTACAGCAAGATATCACACATGCGCTGACGCGCAGCCGGGTCGTCGCGCTCATCGGACCGCGCCAATGCGGCAAGACGACCCTGGCCCGCGAGTACGTCCCCGCGGACTCAATGACCTACTTCGACCTGGAAGACCCGATCAGCCTGGCCCGGCTCGACCAGCCCATGACCGCCTTGCAGGGTTTGACCGGATTGGTGGTGATTGACGAAATCCAACGCCGGCCCGAGCTTTTTCCACTGTTGCGCGTGCTCTGCGATCGCACGCCCCTCCCGGCGCGTTTCCTGATCCTGGGCAGCGCCTCGCCCGCCATGCTGCGCCAATCATCAGAAACACTGGCCGGCCGGCTGGAGATCATCCGCATGGCCGGTTTCAGCCTGGCCGAGGTCGGCGTCGAGATGCAAATGCGCCACTGGCAGCGCGGCGGTTTCCCTCTCTCTTTTCTGGCTGCATCGGACGCTGACAGCCTGGCCTGGCGCCGAAACTTCATCCAAACCTTTCTGGAACGAGACCTGCCACAGTTGGGCATGAGCATTTCCGCCGCCAGCATGTTTCGCTTCTGGAACATGCTGGCCCATTACCACGGCCAGGTCTGGAATGCCGCCGAAACCGCGCGCAATTTCGAGGTCAGCGAGTCCACGGTGCGGCGCTACCTCGATCTGCTCGAGGGCGCCTTCATGGTGCGCCAGCTGCGGCCCTGGTTCGCCAACCTGGGCAAGAGGCAGATCAAGTCACCCAAACTCTATTTTCGGGATACCGGCATCCTGCACCAGATGTTGGGCCTGCGCGAGGAACGTGATCTCTGGCTACATCCCAAGAGCGGCGCCTCATGGGAGGGCTATGTGATCGAAGAGGTCATCAAGGCGGTTGATCCGGACGAGGCCTACTTCTGGGCCACGCACTCCGGCGCAGAGCTTGATCTGCTGCTGTTTACTGGTGGTCGTCGCGTGGGCGTCGAGTGCAAGCGCATGGACGCGCCGCGGCTCACCCCTTCCATGCGCAGCGCGCTGACGGACCTGGCGCTCGATCACCTGATCGTCCTCTATCCCGGTGAGCGCCCCTATCCCCTGGCCGAGCGCGTCACCGTGTTGCCCCTGGCATACCTGGCGCAGGGAAGCCAGGCCCTGGACGCGGCGTTGGCTGTCCACGGCGCCACATGGATCGGCCCATCTTGATCTGCCCCCCGACCCCCCAACTTTGGGGGGAGATGCATTCCCCCAGGATTGGGGGGCAGGGGGGCACTCCGGGCGCTATCGAGACCATCCTCACTGCCTGGCTGAGCAGTTACCGCGCGGCTCCGATTGCCAGCCGCGGGGCGAAGATGCTATAATCTCCCTGGGGCGCTATCTCACCCTCAACGCCGCGCGGCAGACGGGCAAGACCACCCTCTTTCGTGAGGCGGAGATGGAGGCTGGTTGATCATTGACGAGTTCGACGCGGTTCAGGAGGAGGTGCAATGATGCTCAAACTGTTGCCCATCGGCATCCAGAGCTTTCGCAAGCTGATCGAAGGCGGCTATCTGTATGTGGACA
>JAYRVL010000374.1:0-3335 GCA_041918575.1 Anaerolineae bacterium
AGCAGCGCGTCTCGATGAAGTTGCACACCGGCTACATCTCCCCCGGCTGAAACAGGGCGCTGGCCGCCTGCGGCTCCTGCTGCTCAGCAGTGGGAGCCGGCGGCGGCAGCAGTGCTTGAAACCATCAGGTTAGGGATGCGCACCATTTTTTTACCGCGGAGGTCGCAGAGGAATCGCACCTTGCGACGGACCTCGATGTGTCGCCGTGCTCCTTGTGCTTGAATGTACGCCGCATTTGGAATGGCTGGCTTGGCGATGCTGGCGCTTCGTGCTATACTTGCCGCCGCAATCCAGTACACGGAGACATCATGCACAGATCGAGCCATGCCGCCTGGCCCTTGCTTCGCTTACTCACCCTGGTCATTCTGCTCAGTTCCTGTATTCAACCCGCTCAGCCGGTCACGACGCCTGACCGACCGCTGCTGATCCCAACCACCGCCAGCATCGCGCCGACGCCGACTCCAGCGGTGACGCCCACCCCGGCCGCGGCGCCCACCTCTCGCCCCAACATCCTCTTCATCGTCGCCGATGACCTGGACGCCGCCAGTGTGAGCGCCATGCCGCAGGTGCAGGCTCTGCTGCGAGGGCAGGGGCTGACGTTCACCCAGGCGTTCGTCACCAATTCGGTCTGTTGCCCCTCGCGCACCACGTTTCTGCGCGGTCAGTACACGCACAGCCATCATATCTACACCAACCGCGCGCCCGATGGCGGCTTCGAGTTGGTCTATCAGCTCGGGTTGGAACAGTCCACAGTGGCTACCTGGCTGCACGATGCCGGCTACCGCACCGCCCTGTTTGGCAAATATCTCAACAACTACCCACAGACAGCCAGCGAGACCTATGTGCCGCCGGGCTGGGACGAGTGGTATGCCACGGTGCGCAACGGCCCCTATCAGTTCTTCGACTATGATCTCAACGAGAATGGCGTCATCGTGCATCACGGCGCGGCGCCGGAGGACTACCTGACCGATGTGCTGGGCCGGCAGGCCGCCAGCTTCATCACGCGCAGCGTCGCGTTGGCGCAGGAGAGGCCCCAGGGCGCACCCTTTTTCGCCTACCTGGCGCCTTATGCGCCGCACAAGCCGTCCACGCCGGCGCCGCGTCACGCACGCCTCTTCGCCAATGTGCAGGCGCCGCAAGGCCCCTCCTTCGACGAGGAGGATGTCAGCGACAAGCCGGCCTGGGTCAGTGAGCGCAGACGCCTGACCCGCAGCGATCTGGCGGAGATTGACCGCGAGTATCGCAACCGCCTGCGCTCGCTGCAGGCCGTTGACGAGATGGTCGCCAGCCTCGTGGGCGTTCTGCAGGCCAGCGGGGCCATCTCCAACACCTACCTCTTTTTCACGTCGGACAATGGCTATCACCAGGGACAACATCGCCTGTCGGCCGGCAAGACCACCGCGTACGAGGAAGACATTCGCGTGCCGTTGTTAGTGATCGGGCCGGGTGTGCCCGCGGGTGCAAGTCGCGCCCATCTGACGCTCAACACCGACCTCGCGCCCACCTTCGCCGCGCTGGCCGGCGTCGTCCCACCCGCCTTCGTCGAAGGGCGTTCCCTGCTTCCGCTGTTGACATCCGATCCGCCGGCTGTGGAGGACTGGCGCGCCTGTGTCCTCATCGAACATAAGACCCTGGAGATTGGCGATCCGCCCACCTATGAGGCTTTGCGCACGCCGCAGTTTTTGTATGTGGAGTACACCACCGGCGAGCACGAGTTCTACGACCTGATCCTCGATCCGTTCGAACTGGAAAACCGTTACGCAAGCGCCGATGTCGGCCTGCTGCGCGGGCTGCATCAGCAGTTGAGCGCGCTGCGGCAATGCCAGGGCGCGGCGTGTGGGCCGTTGGAAGATGCACCGCTGCTGGCGCAGAGCCGTTTCTTCCCCATCATCGCCTCCCGACAGGCGAGCCAGGCGCCCAGTCAACCGATTGGGGGCAACCTCGGCCCGCTGCGGGCATTCAAGCAAATCTGGCTGGGAGAACTGGAGTAATCATGCATCTGAACGAACTGTTCCTGCTGCGCCCGGACATGACCTTTCTGAATCATGGTTCCTTTGGCGCGTGTCCGCGGCCGGTGTTCGCGGCCTACCAGGCCTGGCAGACCGAATTGGAAGCGCAGCCGGTGGAATTCCTGGGCCGGCGTTTCAGCGACCTGATGGCCGCAGCGCGCAGCCGCCTGGCCGCGTACCTGGGCGCAGGGCCGGACGACATCGTCTTCGCGCCCAACGCCACCACCGGCATCAACATCGTGGCGCGCAGCCTGGCCCTGGCGCCGGGCGATGAGGTGCTGGCGACCAACCACGAATACGGCGCTATGGACCGCACCTGGGGACTGCTGTGTCGCAAACAGGGCGCTATCTATCGCCGCGCGGCGATTGCCCTGCCCACGACGACGCCTGAGGCGATGATCGAACAGCTCTGGGCGGGCGTCACGCCGGCCACGCGCATCATCTTCATCAGCCACATCACCTCGCCCACCGCGCTCATCTGGCCGGTCAAGGCCATTTGCCAACGGGCCAGGGCCGCGGGCATCCTGACTGTGGTGGATGGCGCGCACGCGCCGGGGCAAATTACGCTCGACCTGCAAAACCTGGGTGCGGATTTCTACGCCGGCAACTGCCACAAATGGCTGTGCGCGCCCAAAGGCGCGGGCTTCCTCTTCGGCCGGCCTGAGGTGCAGCATCTGATCGAGCCGCTGGTGGTGAGTTGGGGTTGGGAAAGCGACAATCCCGGGCCGTCGCCGTTCGTGGATTACCTGGAATGGACCGGCACACGGGACATTGCCGCCTACCTGGCGGTGCCGGCGGCGATTGATTTCCAGGCGACGCACGACTGGGAGCAGATGCGCCTGGCCTGTCACGAACTGGTCAGGGAGGTGCGGCAACGCATCAACGGCCTGACCGGCCTGGCGTCCATCTGCCCGGACGCGCCGGAATGGTTTCGCCAGATGGCAGCGATCCGCCTGCCCCCGTGCGACACAGTCGGTCTCAAGCGTCGGCTGTGGGATGAATGGCGTGTCGAGGCGCCGATCATCCACTGGAATGGGGCGCCTTTGCTGCGCGTGTCGGTGCAGGCGTACAACGACCAGGCCGACATCGAACGCCTGGTCGAGGCGCTGGCCGCGCTGCTGCCCCAGGTTCAAGACGGCTGAAGTTGCACCCCCTGCCAGTGATAATCTACAGTTTTGTACTTTGGCTCAAGAAGAAGAGAGGGCGCTTGCTCCAGCAAGCGCCCTCAAGACTAGCGGTTATTATTATTGTTGTTGTTGTCGCGGAAGTGAGCCGCGGTGGTGTGCGTTGCGCTGCGTTTTTGTACGATACGCAGCCGTGTGATGG
>JAYRVL010000375.1:0-1538 GCA_041918575.1 Anaerolineae bacterium
GAAGCCCGGCAGCTGACCACGCTGCGCTCGCGAAACTTCGAGCCGGCGTGGAGTCCGGACGGGACGCGCATCGCGTTCATGTCGGATCGGGACGGCGAGGAATTCGAGTTGTACGTGATGAACGCGGACGGCCACGAACAGTACCGGCTGACGCGCAACGATTTTCCCGACGAACTGCCGGCCTGGTCGCCCAACGGGGCCTGGCTGGTGTACACTGCGCAGCCAGACAGCCTGGGCGATTTTAACCTGTACGCGCTGGAGGTGGACGGCGACCGCGCCCCGCACGTGGTGATCGAACGCGCCGGCGATGACCGCTGGCCGGCGTGGAGGTAGATCCGTGAAAATCTCCGGTCTCTAATCTCCGGACGCTAATCATCCAACAGAGTTTGTCAAGAAAGGAAATGGGCATGACAGTGCGACAATTTGTAAGAACAGACATCCATGAGCGGATTGCGATTTTGACGATTGACCATCCGCCGGCGAATGCGTTCAACGGGCAGACGATGAGCGATTTGAACGCGGCGTTTTGGGAGGTGCATGAGGATGCGGCGGTGAAAGTCATCATCATCACTGGTTCGGGGCCGCGCTTTTTCGTGGCCGGCGCGGACATCAAGGAGCTGGCCGCGGCCGGCGCGCAGGGGCAGGGCCGGGCGATGATCGAATTCGGGCAGGCAACCTTTGCCATGATCGAAGCCAGCCGCAAGCCGGTCATCGCGGCCGTCAACGGCGTGTGCCTGGGCGGCGGGATGGAGCTTTTTCTCTCCTGTCACATGCGCATCGTCAGCAGCGCGGCGCGGCTGGGCCAGCCGGAGATCAACCTGGGCATCATTCCGGGCTGGGGCGGCACCCAGCGCCTGACACGGCAGATCGGCGTAGCCAAGGCGATGGAGATCATCCTGACGGGCGATCTGCTGGACGCGGCCGAGGCGCAGCGCCTGGGTCTGGTCAACAAGGTGGTGGAACCTGACAAGGTGCTGGACGAGGCGCTGGCGCTGGCGGTCAAAATTGCATCCAAAGGCGGCCTGGCGATCCGGGCCAGTGTCAAGGCCATCTGCGAAGGACTGAAAATGCCGCTGGCCGACGGTCTCAAGCTGGAAGTGGACGAGATGGTGGCGCTGTTAGGCAGCAGCGATGCCGCCGAGGGTTTCATGGCCTTTGTGGAGAAGCGACCGCCGAAGTTTAGCGATTCGTAGTAACTGCTGGGTCTGCCTGGAATTCAGACAGGATTCACAGGATTGACAGGATATTCGAACTCTCGTGGCGGTAGTTTTGCACACCACAGAGCAAGAATCCTGTACATCCTGTTCATCCTGTCCAACTCGGCCTGCAGGGTGAGCAGTTACACGATTACCGACAACTGTATGCATATGGTAAAATGGCGCTGCGCGAGAAAGGTGGCAAGATGACTGGCAAACACGAAAATAATGATCGCTGCCCGATCTGTGGCGGCGCTCTTCAGCACGCTCGGGCAACGATTCCGTATGTGCTCGCCAATAACCTGGTGGTAGTCGTGAAATCTGTGCCTGCCAGGCGCTGTC
>JAYRVL010000376.1:0-4504 GCA_041918575.1 Anaerolineae bacterium
TCAGGGTAGCGCCATACACCGCTGACAACAGAATACCTGATCCCATTGTTTTGTCTCGTGCGAAGATAGGGGTCAGCTCACGAAACGGAAATTAAAGCACGCTAAGCGGTTTGCGGTGTCTTTGGGGCCGCACCCGCCAGAATCCGGTATACCGTGGCTTGCCCAATCTGGAGTTCACGCGCAATCTGGGCCTTGGTCATGCCGCTCGTTGCCAGTTGCAGCACGCTGTTGCGCTTGTCGGCAGCGACTGGCTTGCGACCCCGATATTTTCCCTCTGCTTTCGCCTTGGCGATGCCTTCCCGCTGTCGTTCCAGCATCATCTCCCGCTCGAACTGGGCGACACCCCCCAATACCGTCAGCATCAGCCGACCCGTGGGTGTTTGTGTGTCCATGCCAAGGTTCAGCACGCGCAAGCCCACCTGCTTGGATTCCAGCGTCTGGATGATCGCCATGAGGTCCGCTACCGAGCGCGCCAGCCGGTCGAGTTTGGTCGCCACCAAGACATCACCCTCCCGGACAAACTCCAACGCCGCTTGAAGTTGCGCGCGCCGGGCAACGGATGACACCTGCTCGCGGAAGATTTTTTCGCACTGGGCGGCCTCAAGCGCCTTCAGCTGGGCCTCGAATCCAGCAACTTGTTCAATGGTGGAGGTACGTGCGTAGCCGACGATCATTTTTATCACATGAGTTATAGACTTTTCGATAGTAGTGCAATCAAAATGCAAAAACAATTCTATTGAGATGATTCCTGGCCCTCCTGCTCCGCTATCACTGGGGCGTGGCCCAGTGATAGCCAGATTCATCCGTTGTCTACAAACAGAAGGGGATCGACCATGCCTCGTCGCAGCTTGCTGACACCGGCGGAACGTGCCGAGCTGTTTGCCTTCCCGGCAGATGAGGCCGACCTCATCAGGTACTACACCTTGTCGGCACCGGACTTATCCGTCATCCAGCGGCGGCGCGGCGATCACAACCGTCTTGGTTTTACGGTGCTATTGTGTTGCCTGCGTCATCCCGGCTTTATTCTGCCGCCTGATACGGATCCTCCCTTTCCCTTGCTGGCCCTCATCGGCCGGCAATTGCAGATCAGTCCCGATGTCTGGCCGCAATATGCCCAGCGGGCGCAGACCCGGCGGGAGCATCTGGTGGAGTTGCAGGACTGGCTGCAGCTGACACTGTTCTCCGCCACTGATTATCGACGCCTTGCCCACCAGCTGACCGAGTTGGGCCGGCAAACGGACCATGGCCCTGTTATCGCTGCCGCTCTGGTTGAACGGCTGAGGCAACAGCGCATCATTTTGCCAACAGTGGACGTCATTGACCGACTGTGTAGCGAGGCCTTGGCACGTGGCACACGCCAGATGCACGAGGCGCTGATCGCGCCACTGTCGGATCAGCACAGGCGGTCCCTGGACCAGCTGCTGACATTGCGCGACGGCACCAAGAGCAGTGGACTGATTTGGCTGCGCCAGCCACCCGGCCCACCCAAGCCGAGGCATGTGTTAATCCATCTGGGCCGCCTGAAAGCCATCGATGAACTGGATATCCCGCCGGGGCTGGACCACACAATCCACCAGAATCGCTTGCTGAAGCTCGCCCGCGAAGGCGGGCAAATGACCGCCCAGCATCTTCGTGACCTGGAGCCAACCCGGCGTTATGCGACGCTGGCAGCCTTGCTGCTCGATACTCGCGCCACCCTGATCGACGAAATAATCGACCTGCACGACCGTTACATGGGCTCCGTGTTCAGCAAAGCCAAGCGCAATCATGCTGACCGCTTCCAGCAATCCGGCAAAGCCATCAACGACAAGGTGCGTCTTTACTCACGTATCGGCCGCGCCCTGCTGGACGCCAAGCAGTCCGGTGGCGACCCCTTTGCGGCCATCGAGGCTGTCATCCCCTGGGACATGCTCAGCCAGAGTATCACCGAAGCGGAGCAGTTGGCGCAGCCTGAGAACTTCGACTTTTTGTCGCTGATCGGTGACGACTTCAACCAGCTACGGCGCTACACCCCGACTCTGCTGACAGCGCTTCCCATGAAAGCCGCGCCGGTCGCACTCGACCTGCTGGCCGGGGTCAACGTGATCAAGGATATGAACGCGCGCCAAGCACGCAAAGTGCCGGACGATGCTCCCACTTCGTTTGTGCGCAAGCGCTGGGAAAATCTGGTGCGAACGCCGGAGGGGCTGGATCGACGCTTCTATGAATTGTGCGTGCTGACTGAGCTGAAGAACTCGTTGCGCTCGGGTGATATTTGGGTACAGGGTTCACGCCAATTCAAGGATTTCGAGGAATATCTGCTGCCTCCGAATCACTTCGCGGCGCAGCACGCACAACAGCAGCTTGGGCTGGCGGTGGACACCGATTGCTCCCGCTTTCTGGAGACCCGGTTTGCCCTGTTGGAAAAGGAAATGGCGGCCGTGGAGCGGCTGGCCGCCGCCAACGAATTGCCGGATGCCGTCATAACCAGTAATGGCCGTCTCAAGATCACACCGCTGGACAACGCGGTCCCGCCTGAAGCCGCTGAGCTGATGTCGTTGGTTTATGGCATGTTGCCGCACTTGAAAATTACCGAGCTATTGCTGGAGGTGGATAACTGGGTTGGCTTTACCCAGCACTTTTCCCACCTCAAGAGCGGAGACCCCTCTGAGGATCAGCACCTGCTGTTGACGGCTATTCTGGCCGACGCCATCAATCTAGGTTTGAGCAAAATGGCCGAGTCCTGCCCTGGGACGACCTATGCCAAGCTGACCTGGTTGCACGCGTGGTATATCCGGGATGAGACCTACTCGGCCGGGCTGGCCGAACTGGTCAACGCCCAGTTGCGGCAGCCGTTCGCCGCCTATTGGGGTGACGGCACCACGTCATCGTCGGACGGCCAGAATTTCAAGGCGGGTGGCCGCGGACAGTCTGGTGGGCAGGTGAATCTGAAATACGGCCAGGAGCCTGGTGTGCAGTTTTACACCCACATCAACGATCAGTACGCGCCGTTCCACACCAAGGTCATCAATGCGGCGGTGCGCGACGCCACCCACGTTCTGGATGGTCTGTTGTACCACGAATCGGATTTGCGGATTGAGGAGCACTACACCGACACAGCCGGGTTCACCGAACATGTGTTTGGCCTGACACAGTTACTGGGCTTCCGCTTTGCGCCCCGTATTCGTGATCTGGCTGACAAGCGCCTGTACATTCGCGGTGACGCCAAGCAGTACCCGACGCTCGCCGGCCTGGTGGGCGGCAATATCAACGTGAAACATATCAGCATGCACTGGGATGAGATTCTGCGGCTGGCAACCTCAATCCGGCAGGGCACGGTGACGGCCTCCCTGATGTTACGCAAGCTCGGCAGCTACCCGCGCCAGAACGGGCTGGCGGTGGCGCTGCGCGAACTCGGGCGGATTGAACGCTCGCTGTTCATGCTTGACTGGATGCAGCATGTCGAGCTGCGTCGGCGCGTGCAGATTGGCTTGAACAAGGGGGAAGCCAAGAACTCACTGGCCCGCGCCGTGTTCCTGAACCGACTCGGGGAAATCCGCGATCGGAGCTTCGAGAACCAGCGCTATCGAGCCAGCGGCCTCAACCTGGTGGTGGCCGCCATCGTGCTGTGGAACACGGTTTATATCGAGCGGGCCGTGCAGTCGCTGCGGGGTTCGGGCAAGGAGGTTGACGAAACACTGCTGACTCACCTGTCGCCACTGGGCTGGGAGCACATCCTCCTGACCGGCGATTACATCTGGCCGCAGACCCGGGAGATCAAGCAGGGGCAGTTCAGGCCGCTACGGACATCCGGGGAGGCTTAGCGTGCTTTAATTTCCGTTTCGTGAGCTGACCCCCAAAAGCCGCCAGCGGCTTTGTTACGGCCAGAAGCAACACAGAACTTTGCCCAGACCTCGACTGGCCTATGTTCCTGGATAAACCAGGAACGCATTGAAGCGCTCTGCGCCTTTTTCTCAAGGGTTATCAGTAGGGGGTATTCGGCGCACCCCACTCAATTCTAATTAGGGGTCGCCTCAGAAAACGGAAAAAATCGTACGCTAAGCCAGAGCGGGTATGTTTCGTTGAGCCAGCTATTTCCTTCAGCGCCCTGACCACTCACATCGCCGGCGGCCAGTGATGGGTTTCTCCCTGGCACGACCGGCACCAGGCATACAGCGCCTCGTACATCACCATCCCATGCGCCAGCATCTCGTGGTCATCTGTGAAGGTCTGCGACAGCCCCAGTGAGATGGCGTAGAGCCCGGCCGATTGCGGCGTCAGATCCAGCCGGGATGTGTCCGCTCCGCGCACGATGGCCGCCAGCTGCAGCAAGGCCGGGTCAGTCAGCTTGTATTTCTTCAGGATGGTATCGAAGCTGCAAAACTCTCCGTCGTGGGTCAGCTCGACGCCGGGAATGTCATAGGGAATCGCGCCGGTTTCAGCGGCAATTCGCAGCACATCGCCTGTCGGCACATACAGGAAGTTGGCATCCGGGTCGATAAAGCGCGCTATCAGCCACGGGCAA
>JAYRVL010000377.1:0-21957 GCA_041918575.1 Anaerolineae bacterium
AAATAGAAAATAGAAAATAGAAAATAGAGAAAATAGAGAAAATAGAAAATAGAAAATAGAAAATAGAAAATAGAAAATAGAAAAAGATGAGAGATAAAGAAATTGTTGTTCAGGTCAAGAATGGCTTGACCCGCGGCCAGGCGTGAGCCAGGAACAGGACGACGGCCACGATGAGGAGCGTACCTCCGGCGGCGTTGAACCACGCCGCGGCCGGTCGTGACCAGGCGCTGACAGGCCACGGCGCCAGCAGCAGACACATCAGCCCGGCGTTGAAACTGACGTAGCTGATATGAGGCAGTGTGTCATTGCCCCGATTGCGGCCTTCGATGACCCCCCAGCGCGGCAAGATCCAGTAGGCGACGCCCATGGTGAACTGGATGATCCAGCCGAAGAGAACCAGGAAGACATGCACCGGCAGCCAGGCCCAGATGCCGGGCAGGATGCCCAGTCCTTTGGAGGTCAGGATGAGGTCGCCCAGTCCGAAGCCGGCCGCAAGATAGAGAAACGACGTGCGGATAAACCAGCGTGAGAGGGCAGGCATTACTTGCTCCCTCCAGATCCGCCAATCGGCTTGACGCGTGACCACGAGTTCCACACGAAGACCCAGCCTGCACATACCTGCAGCAGGCCAGACAGGACCAGCATCCAGCCCCAGGTGGGCGCAGGCTGGATCACCTGTAATGGCTCGGCCAGCAGGCGCAAGAGCAGCCCGCTGTTCAGAGCCATGTAAACAAACCAGGCGGCGCGTTCATTGCCACGCGGTTGTTCCTTGCTGAGGCGCGGGAACATCCAATAGACAATGCCAAAAATCAACTGACTGGCCCAGCCGACCATCAGCAGATGGTAGGCCACGGGGCGCAGCGCCGCCACATACGGCGGCAGCGTAAGCACCTGCGACCAGAGCAAGGCGGCGAAGATCAAGACAGCGACGGTGAAGTAAAGAAATGCAGTCTTGATGCACCAACGGGTAAACGTAGGCATGGAAGATCGTGTCCTTCAGTTCTTGATGAGGGTAAACCCTCGTCCCAATTATCGCGCCATGCGCGGTCGTTGTCTGCGACTTTTGTCATGTCGGTCGTTGCCCCAACTCGCTTCACCTGTAGGTCCGGTCTCCTGGCCGGACGACGTTGGACGAGGGAAGCAAGCTCTGCGGCGGAGGGCGCCGTCACGCCTCCGGCGTGACTTACGGCTGGGCAGGTCACGTGGCGGCGGGCGTTGTCACGCCGGAGGCGTGACCTACGGTTTGGGCTTGGCATATTACGCGACAGGCAGCGCGACAACAACGATAAGCCGGAGGCTGGCGTACCAGCGCCGGGACGCGAGAAGGCCGGAGCTGAAATTCATCCCCGGCCTTCTCTGCTTCATGTGCGGCGTCTCAAACAACGGATCGTTGGCTGAGACACACGGCCCTTAGGGCTTGTTGATGCTGCGCATGTAGGCAATGATGTCTTGCAGGTTCTGGTCGGTCAGCGCCGGGTTGCCGCCCTTGGCGGGCATGTCCACGCCGGTGGTGTTGGCCGGGTCAGAGGCAAGGCGGCCCTTCTTAACGAAATCCAAGATCTGGGCATCAGTTTGTGTCTTGATGAATTCCGAGGTGACCCAGGACTTGCCCAAGCCCTGCACGCCCACGGCATCAGGCCCGTGGCAGGCAATGCAGGCCGAGTCGTACAGCTTCTTACCGGCTACCGCGTCGCCTGCCGCGGCTGGCGGCGCCTTGGGCGCTTCGGTTGCCTTGGGCGCTTCGGTTGCCTTGGCCGGGGCGGGCGTCGCGGCTCCACCGCCGCAGGCAGCCAGGGACAAAACGACGATCGCCAATAGTGCAATCAACCACAATTTTCGCATACGATGTGTTCTCCTCCATATCAATGAAAAAAGGTGCATTTTCTGTTGCGCCACAGTGGGCAGAGACTGCATTTTGCGCAGTGCAGACCAAAGCATACTACAAAACGCCGATTTCGTCAATCCTGCAAACACTTGTGACACACTACGCAATGTACGAACAATGTGGCAGGGAAACACGATCGGGGATCATGTCTGCTTCATGAACCTGCCTACTTGGTGGGCGTTGGCTGGTTATTGCCGCCCATACCGCCCATACCGCCGTGCCGCAAGGCGCCGCCCTGAGCCTTGACTGCTTCCCAGTCTATCACTTTGCCGTTCCATTGAGCGGCCAGGGCCTCGGCGCCACTCTGGCTGGAGCTGGCAGCCAGTCCGGTTGCCATGGGCGTCTTGAGGGTATCGCTGTCCATGTAAACGGCCTTCTCGGCCTCGATCCAAGCCTTCGTATCATAATCGTGAACATAGGCTGCGACGAATTTTTGATCGTTGTGCTGCGCCATGTAGCGCACCAGGTCGCCAATGTCGTCGAAGAGCAGGCTTTCATAGTCGCCCGCGTTAATTTCACGAATCGCCGCGGCAGCAAAACGCTCGTCGCTGATAATCATATCGCAGTCGGCTCACTTGTCTTCGCCGTAGCGGATGGTTGGCGGTTTGATCTCGGTTGCCTGGCTGCAACCCGCCGCCAGCAGAGTCAGAACAACCATCACCAGAAGGATAATACGCATTCTCATAGTCAACTGATCTTGCCTTTCTCAAGGTTCAATGTGATGAGGCACAGTTCGTCACAGAAAGCTAGCGCGGGGCGCTCAGAAATCACCCCGCTGCCTAAACCGACCGTAGGCCACCAGGAGGGGCACGAGAACCCAGACCAGGAGCACGGCCGGGAAGATCCACAGCAGATTATCGCCATAGGTTTGGAAGGCGTAGATGCCCGCCGGCCCCAGCACATCCAGCGTGGCGTTGATGCTGAGGATCGAGGCCATCTTGAAAACCTGCAGCGGATTGGCGCTGGCGAGTAGAAACAGATCGGCAATCTTCATGCGCATGGAAACCGCGGTTCCCATCATTCCCAAATCGCCCAGGAAAACGAAGGTCAACCAGAGGAAGAGGGAGATGCCGATGGCGATGCCGGCCTTGTGCGCAAAAGTGGAGATGACGAAGCCGACGCTGAGCATGGTCAAGGCGAGGAGGAAGGCCAGGCCAACCAGGGCCAGGTATGAATCGGCGTAGGCCATGCCGTTGGAGGCCATGACCAGGCCGGAGATGCCAAAGCCCAACGTCAGCGCGGCCAGGATGGCCAGGGCCAGGCCCAGGTACTTACCCAGGAAGACCTCCAGCCGGGTGACCGGCTGCGCCAGCAGGTAGCTCAGGGTGCCGCGTTCCGATTCGGCGGCCAGGCTCTGCGCGCCTACGGTGAGCGCCATCAGCGGCACAATCAGGAGCACCAGGTTGATCAGGCTGGCGGCCGTGCGCCCAAATCCGGCAAACCCCACCACGCCTGCGCCTGACAGGGCGAGGAACGACAGCCCAAGCGCCAGCACGGTGAAGGCGACGGTGTAGAGTAAGAACCAGCGGTTGCGCAGCGAGTCGCGCAGTTCCTTTTGCAGCAGCGTGGCCACATTCTTGAAATCCATGGGTTTGCCTCAAACGACTTCGAAATCGCGCACGGTGATGTGGGCAGCGGCCAACGTCTGAATCGGCTGCGCCTTGTGACCGGGCTGCACGTCCACGTAGAGGCCGGCGCCGTTGCGCGCAACGGTGAACCCATCCCGTTGCAGGATGGTGAGCGCCGCATCGAGCATGGCATCTGGCAGGTAGAGCTTGACACGGCTCTTCAGCCCCACGGCGCCGGCCAGATTGGTCGCCGGCACCTGGGCGATCAGGCGGCCTTTCTCCAACACCAGCGCACGATCGGCCAGCGCCTCCACTTCTTCCAGGCGGTGCGAGGTGAAGAGGATGGTTTTGCCCGAGGCTTTGACTTCGACCAGCAGTTGCAGGAACTGGTCACGGGCCAGGGTATCCAGGTTGGAGGTTGGCTCGTCGAGCACGAGGACTGGCGGGTCGGCCAGGAGAGCCAGGGCCAGGGCCAGGCGCTGCTTCATGCCGCCGGAGAGCGCGCTGACCGGCTTGTTTGCATGTTCGGCCAGGCCAACCTGGGCCAGCACGGCCCGGGGTCGGTCAGGGGTTACATGCTTGAGGCGGCCGTAGAACTGCGCGGTGGACAGCGCGGTCAGGTCATCGTAGAAGGCCAGTTCCTGGGGCACATAACCGAGTTGGCGGCGAGCGTTGCGCCCCTGTCGCCGGGCATCCAGGCCGTTGATGTTGATGCGGCCCTGATAGTCGAGCAGGCCCAAGACGCATTTGATCGCCGTTGTTTTGCCGGCGCCGTTGGCGCCCCACAGGGCCAGCGCTTCCCCGGCCGCCACCTCGAAGTGAAGGTCGGTGACCACGGTGACTTTGCCGAAGCGCTTGTGCAGGCCGGCGACCTGGATCATGGCATTGGAGTTGGATGGGGTGATGGGTGACGTTTTCATGCTGTTGCCTGCTTGCGCCGGAATGAGCCGAGCCGGCGACGGAGATCGGTTTGGGGATGTGCGCTCGCCAGGATGAGGCTGGCAATGGTCAGCAGCCCCAACGCCGCGGCGAGAGCCGGCGCGCGCGCCGGCCGCATCAGTTCGGGGCCAGACGGGATGGCCGGCGGGGTCATCAGCGGGTTCGTGTCGGTCATCTTGGGGCGCGGCTGCGTAATGGGGAAGGCGCGCGCGGCCAGGTCAATGGCATCGGTGGCCGGGCTGAGGTTGAACAGGCGCAGGCCGGGGTAGCGATCCATCAGATTCTCGAAGAGGCTGGTGGATTTGTAAGCCAGGTCGCCAATGCCATCCTCGTTGGCGTCGAAGCCGGTGTAATCGCTCCAATAGTTGCCGCGGCCGTCCCTATTCCATAGGTTACCCTTCAACTCACCGCCGCCCTGGATCGCTATCTGTTCACCGTTTTCCCAAAAGATGTTTTCCCACATCTGGGCGCCGCGCACATGGGGCAGGAACAGGATGCCGATATCATTGTGGGCAAACACATTGAGATAGAACTGATCTATCACGCCGCTGGCCGTTGGTGGGCTATCCAGGTAAATTGCCACGCGATTGTCCAGGAAGCGATTGCCTTCTGCCACAACCCCATCCATGTCCTTCAATCCCAGGCCGTAGCCGCTGGGGCCGCGGCTGCGCGCCATCGTGTTGCCGATGACCTTGAGGTTCTTGCTGTTCATGAGGTAGATGCCGACGGAGTTGTCTTCCAGGCGATTGCCGGTCAAGGTATTGTTGTCGCAGAACATGAAGTGCAGACCGTAGCGGCCATCACGCATTACGTTGTTGCGAATGATGACGTTGCTAGAAAACCAAATCACCGCGTCACGACCAACCTCGGTCGTGTTGTTCTCCAACAGGCTGTCGTGGCTGTACCAAAAGCGAATCAGGTCGCCGCGCAGGCCCGAAGGCAGATCCCTGCCGCGCACAAAGTTGCCGCGTACGACTCCGTTGGCAGCATTGTTGAGATAGATGCCAAAGAGGACGTCTTCCAGGTGATTGTCTTCGATCACCGTCCGTTCGGCCCGGCTTTCGATGCCGCCATCCTCATGTTCGAGCACGCGACCACTGTTACGCACGGTGAAACCGCGCAGCGTGACGTCGGGCGCGGTGATGAGCACAACGATGCCGGCGCCGCCGCCGTCAATGACGGGGTTGTTCACTCCGACCACGGTCAAGGGTTTGTCAATGATGACGTGCTCTGAATAGACGCCAGCCTGAACCTCGATGGTGTCACCGGGGGCAGCCTGCGCAATGGCCGCATTGATGCTTGAAGTCGGGCCGTTGGGCGCGACGGTGATGGTGCTGGGCAAGGCAGGAGCCTGAAAAATGCTCAGCAAGACAACCAGGAACAAAGACATGCTCAAATTTCCATGGGGGTCATATTAGCGAGCGGTCTGGGCTTTAAGCGCTTTTTCAGCATCCATCAGTGGCTTGTAGGCCGCGCGGTGCAGCCACAGACCGATCAGGATGACGCCGGAGGCGACTATGGCCAGGTAGAAACCGGTGTCTACCATGGCGGTTGTTTTGAACTGGCCGACAATGCCGGTGCCCAACAGCGTGGGGGTGAATGGCTTGATGCTGCTCGAAAGCGGAGCGGCCGGGTCCAAATTATGACCAAAGCTGTAGAGCCAATAGAACAGATCGGCCAGGAACACGACCGGATAGGCGATGACCGGCAGGGCAAACAGGGCCGCCCATTGGTTGTGGACAAAAATGGCAGCAATGAGTAGAAGGGTGAGCGCAATGATGGCAATCACCGCGAAGGAGCGTTCGAAGGCGGCCGCCTCTTCCATCTTGGGCATGCCGATGTAGTGATTCAGGCCGTCAATTTCTTTGGCATCGCCGGCCACGCGATTGACATACAACTGCACCGTCAGTCCCTTTGGGTACTGCGGGGCGTGGAGGGTCATCGTCCAATAGGGGAGAAAGATCGAGACCACCACGAGCATGGCAGCCAGCATGAACATGACCGTGGGCATGACATAGGTGTTAGGATTGACCATGCGCGGGAGTGATGGGTTGGAAGATGTTGTCATAGGTTGCTGTGTTTCAGTGGTCATTATTTCTCTTTTTCGCCAACCTTTTCTGTGATGAATTTCTCTTTTTGTAATGTGTCGAAGCGGACGGGGGACTGCGTGA
Organism: Anaerolineae bacterium; assembly: GCA_041918575.1. Taxonomy (GTDB): domain Bacteria; phylum Chloroflexota; class Anaerolineae; order SSC4; family Amarolineaceae; genus Amarolinea. The sequence continues at coordinate 6,564 of JAYRVL010000377.1, forward strand.
TGCGGTCAACACCGCATCACGCAGCAGGGTTATGACAAAAGTCTTACGGCTTGACGAGCATGTAGCCCAACATTTCCAGGTGCAGCGCCGAGCAGAATTCGGTGCAGTACCAGGTGAAGGTGCCGGGCAGATTGGCATCGAATTCGATCGTAGTGGCCTCCCCAGGCTCCAGGCTCAGGTTGATGTTGTAGCCAGAGAGGGCAAAGCCGTGGGTGGCGTCACGCGCGCGCTCGACGTTGGTCAGGTGCCAGATGACATGGTCACCCTTCTGTAGTTCGATGCGATCGGGCGTGTAGTGGCTGCGCACCACGGTCATCCAGATTTCAACCTGGTTGCCATTGCGCACGACACGCTCCTGACCGGACTCGACGGCGTTTTCATCCTTGGCCATGGTAATCGTGTTGAACCCAACCTCAGGATAAACTTCCCAGGCATGCAGCTTGTCGGCCTTGATGATCTGCGCGTAGTGCGGCTCGGCCATGCCAATCGGCATGTCGTACAGCAGCTGCATCTTGTCGCCCGGCTGGCTGATGTCTACCAACTGGAAGTTCTGCGGCAGCAACGGGCCAACGTTGACGAAGCGGTCCACTGACCACTTGTTGAGCGCCACGACGTACTTGCCATCTGGGGATGCGGTGTCGCCTTCGGCTGCGGCAATGTGACCGATGTTGTAATGCACCGGCAGCTTGCCTTCCAGCTTCCAACCGTCCTGGCGATACGGCTCGCCCAGGCTCCAGCGCGCGACTGCGCTGTCCAGGAAGAGGCTGGTGTAGGCATAGCCCTGGTCGTCATACACAGTGTGCAGCGGGCCAAGGCCCAGTTCCACCTGCGCCTGCAGCACATCTTCGAACTTGAGCACCGGCACGCCGTAAGCGTCCTTGTCGGTCGGGCCTTTGGCGATGGCATCCTTGATCTTGGCGATACTGTAGATGCTGACATGCGGGTCGAGCTTGCCGCCGATGGTGATGTAATCGCCACGAGGCGTCACATCCACGCCGTGCGGACTTTTCGGCTCTGGGGCAAAGTAGAGCAGCCCTTCGTCAATCGCGGTCTGCATGCGGATCACGGCAATGCCGTTGATGGTTTCGAACTTGCCAGCCTTGAAGATCTCTTCGGCCTTCTTCCAGTTCATGATGTGCAGGTAGTCCATGTCGTTCTTGGACACCCCGGCCTCGAACTGTGGATTCGCACCTTCGGGGCCGGCGCCGGTCGCCATTTCGGTGTTGAACGAGTTGCAGAAGACCCAACCATCGCTCTCCAGCTTGCCTGAATCGCACAGGTCCTGCCAGTAGGGCGGCAGTTCGATCTGGAAGGAGGAGGCCATGTCAATGCGGCCCTTTTCCGTGTCGAATTTCCAGAACGAAATCAAGCCGCGATACTTCTCCTTGTACTCATCAATGGAGGCGTAGCCAAAGCCAATCGGCGCGGCATACTGCGGGCCTTCGACGACGTACTCGGTGTTCGGCGTGACGAAGCTGCCGCCGTGATCGTTGATAGCATTCGGGTTCTTGATAATTTGCTTGGTCTCGAAGTCGCGCAGGTCAACCACGGCCACGCGCGCATTGGCCTTGTCATTGATGAACACGAAGTTGCCGTCGTATTCGCCGCCGGTCTCACTGAGCGCCGGATGATGGGTGTCGGCCCAACGAATCTTGTTGGGACCGACGTTGCCGCCATCGAGCACTGCTTCCGATTCGAGCGAGCCATAGCCCCAGCCCTGCCACGGCTCAGGCGTAAAGACGCCGATGACCTTCAGAATACGCATGGACGGGACGCCGATAGCCAGAATCTGGCCGCCGTGGCCACCCGAAGAAAACATGACGTAGTCATCGAGTTTGCCGGTCGGCACATAGGTCTTGAGGGCCGCGGTAACATCATCGGGTGTCAGGCCGCGTTCGGCAGCGATAGCCGCTGCGCTCTGCGGCAGGCCGGCATCGGCGGGCAGTGATGCATCGGGCGTGGGGGTCTGCTGCGCCCGGTTACAGCCGGTCAGTACAAGCAGCGTAACGAGTAGGACAACGAACACAGTGCGCTTCATTGGACTTTCGTCCTCCTTTCCGAAAAACAGACACTACAGAAACAGACTTGGACACACAGGGCGGCGCCGCGTGAGCGTGCAGGCAACGGGCTGCAAGGCCACCCATCTTAACACGGTACTCAAACAAAAACAATGACAAAGGGCAGTTCGATGGCGTTTTCTGGGCACAGGTCCTGACAGATCGTGCAGTAGGTGCAGGCTTCAGGTCGAACCAGGCGCGCCACCTCGCCCACACGGGCAAGAGCGTTGGTGGGGCAGACGTCGACACAGCGGCCGCAGCCGGTGCATTTCTCTTCGATGATCCTGGGAAGCGGTAGATCATCCTCTTTTGGCAGTCTCGCAATAGGGTTCATTTCGAACTCGCCTCGTTTGTGCATGCAGGCACAAGTATAGGCAAGTGACGCGCGGCAGACAGCGACTTTTGTCTCATCGGCCCCCTGTTTTGTATAATCTGTCACAAAACCTGGATGGAGGAGTACATGGTTGAAGAACCCAAGTCCACCGATACGATCCGTTTACTGACGCAGTTGCACCGGCATCAACAGTCGCGCCACCGCCCGCAGCCAGGATTGGAACTGCCGCCGGCCGAGGTCTTTTTCCGCGCCTGGCAATCGCAGCGCCTGGCGCGCACCCATGCTGACCTGCTCCACAGCGAACGCTATGGCATAGGCTGCCGCTTTTTCCTTGAACACATCTACGCCCCACGCGATTTCAGCCAACGCGATCACGATGTCGAGCGGATGCGCCAGTTCATGCTGCGCTTCTTGCCCGAACGGGTTCTGCACACGCTGACGCTGACCATCGAGCTGAACAATTTGACGCGCGAGCTGGACGCGCAAGTGCTGGATGTGTTACTCGACCAACTGGGCATGACCGACGCGCTGACGCCGCAGCAGTACGCCAGGGGGTACCAGATCTGTGACAACCTGGCGGCGCGACGTCAGCAGATCGAGCTAATTGGCGAGGTGGGGCGCGGCATTGATCGCCTGACGCGACTGCCTTTCATTGGTCTGACCCTGCGCCTGGCGCATGGCCCGGCCTATCGCGCCGGCTGGATCGAGCTGCAGGATTTTCTCGAACAGGGCTTCGCGGCGTTCAAGCACATGCAGGGGGCCGAAGAGTTTTTGCAGACGATCCAGCGCCGCGAGCTGCGCATCCTGGAGCAGTTGATGAACGACGCTCCGGATCCGTTCGCCGTGTGAAGCGACATGACCGCTGCGCCACAGGTCAGACGCGCGCGGGTCGTAACCGGATTTTCTGGGCGCTTGTGGTATACTTGGAGAAGAATCAGACGCCAATGGGCGCCGCTTTCGTGTAAAAGGAGAATGGATTGTATGTCAGCGAATGTCAGACGGATTGGAGTTTTGACCAGTGGCGGAGACGCCCAGGGAATGAATGCTGCGGTGCGCGCTGTCACGCGCGCGGTCCTGGAGCGGGGCGCTGAGGCCTACGCGATCTATGAAGGCTACCAGGGCATGGTGGATGGCGGCGATCGCATCCGCGCCCTGACCTGGGATGCGGTGGGCGGCATTCTGCAGAAGGGCGGCACGATCATCGGGACGGCGCGCTGCCCCGCCTTTCGCACACGCGAGGGGCGGCGTCAGGCGGCCCGTAACCTGGTGCGCTTTGGCATAGATGGCCTGGTGGTCATCGGCGGCGACGGCAGCCTGACCGGCGCCAACCTGTTCCGCGCCGAATGGCAGGAACTGCTGGCCGAGTTGGTCAAGGCAGACGAGATCAGCGCGGAGAAGGCCGAACGCTTCCGGCACCTGGCCATTGTGGGCTTGGTCGGTTCGATTGACAACGACATGTATGGCACCGACATGACGATTGGCGCGGACACGGCCTTGCGGCGCATCCCCGATGCCGTGGATGCCATCGCCAGCACGGCCGCCAGTCATCAGCGCACTTTCGTGGTCGAGGTGATGGGGCGCCACTGCGGCTACCTGGCGCTAATGGGTACCATTGCCAGCGGCGCCGACTATGTGCTGATCCCCGAAAGCCCGCCCGATGTGGACAACTGGGAAGAAAGCATGTGCGGTCTGATGAAGGCCGGCCGCGCGGCCGGGCGCCGCGATAGCATCGTGATCGTGGCCGAAGGCGCGCAGGACCGCAACGGCCAACCGATCAGCGCGGAGTACGTCCGGCAGGTACTGGAGAAGCGCCTGGGCGAAGATGCGCGGGTCACGATCCTGGGCCATGTGCAGCGCGGCGGCGCGCCGACGGCATTCGACCGCAACCTGGCAACGCTGACCGGGTTCGCGGCCGTGGATGAACTGCTGGCGATGACGCCGGAGAGCGAGCCGCAGGTGATCGGCATTCGCGGCAATCGCATCAACAAGGCGCCGCTCATGCACTGCGTCAAGCAGACGCAGGCTGTGGCTGAGGCGATCAAGGACAAGGATTACAACCGGGCGCTCGATCTGCGGGGAGGCAGTTTCAAGGATTCGTTCCGCATCCTGCGCACGATGGTGCGCGCCTTGCCGCACGAGCCAAAGCCCGGGCAGCGACGCCTGCGCCTGGCCATGCTGCACGGCGGCGGCCCAGCGCCCGGCATGAACACCGCCATCCGCGCGGCCCTGCGCCTGGGCCTGGATCAAGGGCACATCATGCTGGGGGTGGAGCAGGGCTTCGAGGGGCTGATCGCGGGCAAGCTGCGCGAAATGAACTGGATGAGCGCCAACGGCTGGGCTTCGTTGGGCGGCGCGGAGCTGGGCACGAACCGCAAGACGCCGGCCGGGCGCGATCTGTACGCGATTGCGCGCACGATCGAGGAGCACAAACTGGACGGTCTGCTGATGGTGGGCGGCTGGTCAGGCTACCAGGCAGCCTTCCGACTGGTGAGTGAGCGCAAGAACTATCCTTCGTTCAACATTCCGCTCGTCTGCCTGCCGGCCAGCATTGACAACGATCTGCCCGGCTCGGAGCTGAGCATCGGCGCGGACACGGCTCTGAACAGCATCGTGGAGGCGGTAGATAAGATCAAGCAAACGGCCGTGGCCTACCGGCGCTGTTTCATCGTGGAGGTGATGGGGCGCTACTGCGGCTATCTGGCCCTGCTCAGCGGCCTGGCGACCGGCGCGGAGCGGGTCTATCTGCACGAAGAAGGCGTGACCTTGCGCGACCTGGAGAATGACCTGGCGAATCTGCGCCACGGTTTCGAGCACGGCAAGCGCCTGGGCTTGCTCATCCGCAATGAAATGGCGCACCCGGTGTACACGACCGGCGTCATGGCCGCGCTGCTGGAGGCGGAGGGCAAGGGGTTGTACGATGTGCGCCAGGCTATCCTGGGCCATTTGCAGCAGGGCGGCAGCCCCACGCCTTTCGATCGTATTCAGTCCATGCGCCTGGCCGCGCGCTGCATCGAGTGGTTGATTGCCGAAGCGCAGAAGCCGGAGCCGGGCGCAGCCTTCATCGGCCTGGAGGCGGGCCAGGTGCGCTTCCATGATCTGATTGACCTGCCGCGCATGGCCGATGAGCCGTTCCAGCGGCCCAAGGAGCAGTGGTGGATGAACCTGCGCCCGATCGTGCGCGTGCTGGCGCAGCCCGGGCCGAGTCAGGGGGCTGCGTAGCCGATCTTGACGTGGAAATGTTTTGAGCGAGCTGTGTTCTTGTCACAGAAAAGGGAATTCGTGCGATGCTCACTCGAGTGCGTATCCAGGGATATAAATCCCTCAACAACGTAGATGTCGTTCTCTCGGATCTGGTGGTCTTGCTCGGACCAAATGCGTCAGGTAAGAGCAATTTCCTGGATGCACTTCAGTTATTCTCCAGGCTTGCCACCAGCAGAACGCTCAAGGAGGCGTTCACACCGCCCTACCGTGGCAAACCGTTGGAATCATTCACCTTTGGCGCAGAAGGCATCAAAGGACTGCTGGCGCAGGAACAACTGAGGTTCGGCATCGAAGCCGATGTGCGTCTGTCACCAGCGATTGTGGATGCGGTAAACCGGCAGGTCAGAGAAATGAGGCAATCAGGACCGGCTGAACCGGAGAACCGGCGTGCGACAACTATTGACGCGACGGCGCTTGCGCTCCACGAAGATCGCCCCGGTTACCTGATTGCCGAAGAGCCGATCAGAGGGTTGCCAACTGTACGAGAGCGAAATCTGCGCTACCGGATCGAGGTCGCTCTCTCGCCCAGATCAGGCATGTTGCAGGTGGTTGACGAATACCTGGTAGCTCTCAATGAGAGCGGGGAGCCGACCAGTAAGCGCGATCCCCTCCTTGTGCGGAAAGGAAACCGTCTGCATCTTCGCCGCGAAGGGCAGGCTCACCCTATGGTGTTTGAGCGATTCTTGGATCATAGCATCCTCTCGCTGCCGCACTACCCTCCTCATTTCCCACACCTGATGGCGATGCGTCGCGAATTGGAAAACTGGCTGTTTTTCTATTTTGAGCCGCGCGAGCGGATGCGGGCAGCCAATCCGGTGAAGGAAGTGCGCCATATCGGCCTGATGGGCGAGGAACTGGCCGCGTTTATGAATACCATGAAGGCGTTGGATCGGCCGCAGTTCCAGGCCATCGAACGAGCCGTGAGAACGATTCTTCCCAACGTTGACGGCATCGAGGTCGAGGTCAACGATCTGGGGGAAGTCGAGTTGAGGTTGCGGGAAGCGGGTATTCCTGTACCAGCAAGCGTTCTTTCCGAGGGTACGCTGCGCATCCTGGGGCTGCTGGCTTTGACCGGCGCCAAAGACGCACCGACCTTGATCGGTTTCGAAGAGCCTGAGAACGGTCTCCACCCGCGACGAATTCAACTGATCGCCGAACTTTTCAAAACCCGGGCTGCATTGGCGGAAACGCAGTATATTGTCACGACTCACTCCACTGTACTCCCCGACCTGATTCCCGAGGAATCACTCTACATCGTTCGCAAGGTGGATGGTGGAACAGAAATTAGACCGTTCCAGGCGTGGCAGTTGCCGGTACGACAGCAAGAGATCGAACCATCTTCCAACGGTCGCGGCGAACCCGAGTTGATGATCTCCGAGAGAATTCTGCGAGGTGACTTCGATGCGTGAGATCACCTTGTTTGTCGAAGATCACGCTCATTACGAGTTCCTTAAGGCTTTGATCCAACGCCTGGCGCGCGAGCACAGCCAAATCATCACACTCGACTGGCGCAACGTGCGCCGAGGCCACAGCGCGGTGATCCAGGAGCTCAAGCAGTTCTTGCGCGACCTTGCCCGCGGACGCGGCGGCTACCCGGATTTAGTCGTGGTGGCTACCGACGCCAATTGCAAGGGGATTGCCCAGCGCGTGAAAGAGATCCGTGAGGTGACAGATGCGACGGCGGCGCGCGTGATCTGCGCGGTCCCCGATCCTCATGTCGAGCGGTGGCTGTTGGTGGATTCGGCGGCCTTCAAGGCGGTGTTGGGGCGCGGTTGCGCGGCCCCTGATCAGAAGTGCGAAAGAGCGCGCTATAAGCGGCTGTTGATCGAAGCGATCCGTCAGGCGGGCATCACCCCGAACCTGGGGGGTATCGAGTTTGCCGCGGACATCGTAGCAGCCATGGACCTGGGACAGGCAAGTCGTCTCGATCCGTCACTCCAGCGATTCCTGGATGAGATGAACGGCGTGTTCCGGGAATGGCGATCTTGACACAGTGTCTCTTCATCGGCGCGCATCTTCTCAATTTGTAGGGGCGCACCCTTGCGGTCGCCCACGCGGGCAGGCGCAAGGCCATGCCCCTACCCCGAATTATTGAGAAGACACATCGCGCCTAAACCGTCCACCGAAAAAGCACACAGCCGATTGCCATGCCGCCGCCGGTGGCGCAGAAGATGACGTGGTCGCCGGCGTGTGGGCCTTTGCCGCGCTCCACCGCGTCATCCAGGGCCATGGGAATGCAGGCCGAGCCGGTGTAGCCCCACTTGTCCATGATCCAGTGCGTCTTGCTCAGGGGCTGTCCCAGGTTCGCCATGACGGTCTTGATGGTGTTGACGTTGAGCTGCGTGAAGAAGAACCAGTTGACGTCGTCCACGGTCAGGCCGGCGCGTGCGGTCACCTGTCGAATCAGCGGCGGCCAGCGCTCGCTGTTGAAGGTGGCCGGGAATTTGCGCACGAACTGCACCCGCGGCTTGCCCTGCGCGTTGACCACCTCAGGCGTGGCCGGGCGGAAGGTGCCGCCGGTGTAGACGCCCAGGGCATCATGAAATTCACCCATCGCCAGCAGCTTGCCGCCCAGAAAACCGGGCTGCTCCCCCGCCCCCAGGATGACCGCGCCCGCGCCGTCGGCGAAGAGGGTGCCGGTCTGCTTGTCGTGCCAGTCGAGGAAGCGGGTCATGCCATAGGCGCCGACCACCAGGATGCGGCGGTAGTTCGTGTCCGTGGCGATGTAGCGGCTGCCGATGTCGAGCGCCGTGACCCAGGCCGCGCACGCGCAGTTGACATCGAAGGCGCCGGCGTTGGTCGCGTTGAGCTTGCCTTGCACCGCCGAGGCTGTGGCCGGACTCAAATAGTCGGGCGTGTCGGTGGCGACGATGATGAGATCGAGGTCCGCGGCGGTCAGGCCGGCGCGATCCAGCGCCTGCTGCGCCGCGGCCACCACCAGGTCCGACGTGACCTGCTCCGGCGCCATGACATGGCGTTCTTCGATGCCTACCTTCTCGATCAGCCAGGGGCCAACATCCTGGCCCAGGATGGCGCTGACATCGGCATTGGTGACGACACGTTCCGGCACATAGCGGCCGGTGGACAAGATTTGCGCGTAGGGCATGGGTGAACTCCTCACGGTTGGATTACAGAAGAAAATCGAGCAGCGCCCGCACGGTCGCGGCCGGGTCTTCGATGGGGAAGATGTGGCCGGTGTGGGGGAGAATGGCGACGCTGGCCTGCGGCAGGAGGCCGGCCAGCAGCGCAGCGTTGGCGGGCGGCGCCACCTTGTCGTGTTCGCCAAAGAGCACCTTGACCGGGCAGGCGATTCGACCCAGCCGGGCCGCGGCGTTGTGCTGAGCGCCGGCCATGACCTGCGCCTGGTAATGCGCCGGCGCAATCGGCCCGCTGAGGCGATACGCCACCAGTTCTTCGACGACCCCGGGATGGGCTGCGGCAAAGCCCGGCGCACAGGCGATGGCGATGCCGCGGCGGATCAGCTCCAGCGGGTCGCCGCTGCGATTGAGCAGCACATCGAGCGCCTCCGGGGTGATGGGCACGACGTTGGGGCCGCCGCTGGTGGTGGCCGCCAGCACCAGTTTGCTGACCAGGGCCGGCCGCGCCAGGGCCAGTTCCTGCGCGATGAACCCGCCCAGCGAATGACCAACCACGTAGGCCGATTCGATGCCCAGCGCGTCGAGCAGGCCGGCCGCGTCGGCCGCCAGCAGCGCGGTGGAATAGGGGCCGTCCACGCGGCTGCTCTGGCCGACGCCGCGGTTGTCGAAGGTGATGACGCGAAAATGGCGACTGAGTTCGGGCGTCAGCTTGCGCCAAAACCAGGCGCCATAACCCACGCCGGTGATGAAGAGCAGCGGCTGTCCCTCCCCGGCGCTCTCGTAATGCAAGGTGATTTCGTTTGCAGCGATTTGTGGCATAGTTTCCTCATGCAGATTAAGAGCCTCACCTCAGCCCCTTGCATTGGGGCCTGCATTCGTAACTGCTCACCCTGCAGGCCGATTTGGACAGGATGAACAGGATGTACAGGATTCTTGCTCTGTGGTGTGCAAAACTATCGGCACGAGAGTGTAACTGCTCACCCTGCAAGTTGATTTGACCAGGATGAACAGGATTCTTGCTCTGTGGCGTGCAAAACTACCGCCACGAGAGTTCGAATATCCTGTCAATCCTGTCAATCCTGTGAATCCTGTCTGAATTCCAGGCAGACCCAGCAGTTGCCTGCATTCTCAGATGCGGACTTGTTCTTCGTCTGTGGCGTGCGTGATCAGGATCGGCGCCTCGGCGGTATGCAGCACCTGGTCGCTCACGCTGCCCAACAGGGTTTGTTCCATCGGCGAGAGGCCGCGGCGTCCCATGATAATGAGGTCGCAGCCCTGCTCGGCGGCCACGCGCACGATGGCGGCAGCGGCCGGGCCTTCGACAATGGCGGGGTGTACGACAACGCCGGTGCGCTGGGCGTTGATGATGGCGGGGGACAGGATGCGCATGGCCTCAGCTCTTTCCAGGTCGAGAAACTCATCCGCATCGTCCAACGGGGATGAACTGGTGATGGGGGCATACGCATGCAGAATGTAAAGCTCCGCGTGGAGCGCTTCTGCCATGCCGATGGCGTAGCTCAGGGCTTCGCGGCTGTGAACCGAGCCGTCGAAGGCGAGCAGCAAACGCTTGAACATAAACATGCTCCGATGATGCTGCCATTTGTTGACGTGCGTTCGGGGGCCAGCGACCGCGGGGGTCAGTCGCGACCGTACAACGCCAGCAGCGCCTGTTTGTTGACTTTGCCCGCGCCGGTTAGCGGCAGTTGGGGCGCCACCACCACCGACTTGGGCACTTTGTAGCGCGCCAGGCGGCCGCGCAGATAGGTCAGAAATTCCTCGCCATCCCACGCGCCGGCCGCGTCCTTGCGGCCATCCTGGTCAGCCAAGATAACGATCAGGCGCCCGACCTCGCCCCAATACGGATCAGGTACGCCGATGAGTGCGGCCGCGGCCACGGCCGGATGCCCGCAGGCCACGCTTTCGATCTCGGCCGGATAGATGTTTTCACCGCCGGAGATGATCAAATCCTTGCTGCGGCCGGCGATCGTGTAGTAGCCTTCTTCATCACAGATTGCCAAATCACCGGTGTGCAGCCAGCCGTCCCCATCTATGGCCGCCGCGCTGGCGGCCGGGTTGTTCCAGTAACCCGCGCACACATGGGGGCCGCGGATGAGCAGCTCGCCCGGCTCTCCGGCCGCGCAGGGCTGGCCGTCAGGTCGAATCAGCTTCACCTGCACATGGAAGAGCGGCAGGCCCACCGCGCCCGGCTTGCGCCGCACGTCCGCCCTGGGCAGCCAGAACGTGTTTGGCCCGGCCTCGGTCAGGCCGTAGCCGGTCTTGAAATCCACCCCTTTGGCCCAGAAGCGCTCGAACACAGGCAGCGGGCAGGGTGCGCCGCCGCTGATGACCAGCTTGAGACGACTGAAATTGGCGGCGGCCCAGCGTGAATGCTGCTGCAGGGCGCTGAACATCGTGGGTACGCCGAAAAACAACGTGACCGCCAGGCCGCCCGCGCCCTTACCGATGAGATCGAACACCTGGTCGGCGTCGAACCCCCGGCAGACGATGGACGCGCCGCCGATGTGAACCAGCGGCGCGGTGAACACATTCAGCCCGCCGGTGTGAAAGAGCGGCGCGTTCAGAATGGCGATATCGTCGGCGGTCAGCCCCCAACTGATCACCGTGTTGACGGCGTTGGCGGTGATGGCGCGATGGGTCAAGACCGCGCCTTTGGGCAGGCCCGTGGTGCCGCCCGTGTAGCAGATGACCCAGGGCTGTTCCCAGTCGAAACCGGCTTCGGGCAGATTGACGCCGCTGCACGCCTCGCGCTGGCTGAAAGACTGATCGCCCGGCCGGTCGGGCTGTCCCAGGGTTACCCAGTGGCGCACACTGGGCGCCTGACGCCGCATGTCCGCGACTACGTCGCGGAACTCCGGGCCGTAGATGAACACCGCCGGCGCGGCGTCCCGGACGATCCCTTGCAGCTCGGCTGCGGTCAGGCGCCAGTTGAGATTTTGCAGCACCGCGCCCAGCTTGCCCAGGGCAAACCATACGTCCAGGTACTCCACGCAGTTCAGGGCCAGCATCGCCACACGATCGCCCGGGCGCACGCCCAGCGCATCTCGCAGAAATGCCGCGGCGCGGTTGGCCTGCGCGTTCCAGGCGCGATAGGTGATGGGGTGTTCCTGGTGCAGGGCGTCAATCAGAGCCACACGGTCAGGCGTCAGGCTGGCCCGCCGGGCCAGCCAATCCACGGCAGGAATCGTCATGATCGGAGTCAGGGGGCGCTGTAGTCCACCGAGACGCGGCTGGCGCACAGATCTTCGATCCTCTGGAGCAGCGCTTTGACCGCGGGATGTTTGAAGTAGCGCAGGAGCGCGTCCCTGTCGGCAAAGTCGCCAATCACGGCCACGTCATAGGCCAGGTCAATGTTCAATTCATTGCAGCCTGTGGACCAGTTGACAATCTCAGGCACTTGATTGGGCAGCGCGGCCAGATCAGCCACCAACTGCCTGCACGCGAACTCCGGCGCGTGCGACTTGAATTTGAAAAGAGCCACATGTCGAAACATACGTAATTTCCTTTTTCACTCAATTTATTCTAAAGTGTAAACTTTCCATCCACCATGATCGTGCGCCCGTCCAGTTCGATGGTACACGACGTGGGGATGACATCCACATGGATGCTGGACGACCAGGTTGCGCCGGTTTCGTGCGGATACGAATCGCCGAAGGCCACATGAACGCCCGGCAGCTTTTCGTCCTGCAGCAGATTGCCGGTCAGGCGCTTGAGCGCGATGTTGGTGCCAATGGCAAACTCGCCCATGCGCCGCCCATTTTCAGCCGATGAGAGATAGGCGGTGACTTCATCCACCAGCGCCTGGTCCGCGCCTGTCACGCGGCTGATTACGCCGGCGCTGATGTGGAAAAACAGCGGGGTTGGCAGCACGCCGTACTTTTCGCTGAAGTAGTCGCCCAGAACGCCGGCCGCCACCACGCCCTCCGCGGTCGCCGGGCAGGTGAAGGTTTCCCCTTCGGGCAGATTGCCCCATTCGCCGGCCTGATGATAGATGCCGGTGCAGGGCACCCAGCGCAGCGCCGGGTCGAAACGCGCGGTCAGGTCGGCGCCGGCCGGCGAGGTGACATGAATCTCACGCGCTTGCCGCGCCAGATCGTAAACCTGCCGGGTCAGGCGGGCAATCTGAGCGTAGTCCGCAGTCATGCCCTCGGTCATGAGCTGCTCGGTGATGCCAATCATGTGGGCATGGCGTACGCGCAGGTCATGCACCAGGAAGATGCGCAGACCGATGCGAAAGGTGATCTCGCCCTTCTGGCCGGTGGCCGCATAGAAGGTCACGGTGGGTGCGAACGCGACCATGTCCTGATGCAGCGCCGCCGGCGTCGCCAGGATCGGTCGCGGGGCGTAGTCTTCCAACTGCACCATACGCACGACCGCGCCAGCCGTCCGTGCGGCCTCGGTCAGCGCTTGACCGATGGCTGCGCGCGCGCGATCGGTCATGATGAACACGCGGTCCTGGGCGGTGACGCCCATGCAGGTGAACACCGCACTGTGCGCGCCTGGGCGCAATGCTGCCAGTGGATCAATCACGCTTGCGTCGCTCCTTTCGATCCGTGTACGATTTCGATGACCTACTATTCATTATACCCACGAACGGCCCAACCGTAAAGAACACATCCGGTTACGGAATGAATCCAATCACTTTGACAAATCCAAACGACCGGCGTATGATGATGCTGTACGCCCACTGGGGTGTACCGGATGCCCCGCAGGTCAGCTACTTCCTCAAACCATTGCGCGCCGGCCTCATCCGATCTTCGTCAGTAGTCGTGCATCTGAGTGGCACAGTATATCGGTCAATGACCAGGAGAAAAGAATACTATGGGAGTTTTTCAATCGCAGAAGACAGTTCCCGTCCAGATGACGGACCTGGCGCCGGTGGCCCAGGCGGTCGCCAGCCATTTTCAAGCCAAAGGTTTCGAGGTAAAGAGCCAGCGCACGGACAAGGGTTGGCATGTCAGCGTCAGCAAAGCCGACACCTTCAAGGTGGTCATGGGCACCAAGACAGCCCTGAACGTAGAGATCGAGCCAAAAGGTAATGGCACCGAGATCAGCGCGGGGATTGGCGTCTTCGGCCAGCAGAGCGGCGGACTCGGTTCGATCATGGCGGGGCCGCTGATGATTACCCAATTATGGGGCATGGTGCAGCAGTCCAAGTTGGACGACGAGGCGCTGGCTGTGGCGGAAAAGGCGCTGCATGAGACCAAGTCCGCGGGGGCCACATCGGAAAAGGCAGCCGCGGATCGCGCAACGGCCGCACGCGCGGCGGCTGAGATGCAAGCTGAGATGGAAGCGCGACGTCGCGAAGAAGAAGCGGCCGCCGAAGCCGAGGCGAAGGCCGCAGCCGCGCGTGCCGCAGTCGCGGCCAAGGCCCGCATGGAGGCCGAAATTGCCGCCCGCGTGCGGCAGCAGGCTGAGGATGCCACCCGCGCAGAGGCCGCGGCCGCGGCCAAGGCGCGTATGGAGGCCGAAATTGCCGCCCGCGTGCAGCAGGAACATGCCGAGACCGAAGCCCGTGTGCAGGCTGCGGCAGAGGCAGCAGCAAAAGCGGAAGCAGAGGCCAAGGCGAAGGCTGAAGCCGCTGCCCAGGCCCGTGAAGCATTGGGGGGCGAACCCCAGCCGGTGGGCACACGCGGCGTCCTCGGCGGCAGCGAGCGAACCTATGTCGTGGCGGCTGGCGACAGCCTGTACAAGATCGCGGCGCGCTTCTACGGCAGCGGCAGTCGCTGGCCCGAGATCTTCGAGGCTAACAAGGACATCATCAAGAACCCGCGCATCATTCGCCCCGGCCAAAAACTGCGTATCCCCTGATCCGACCGTCCCCCGTGCAACGCTGGTGGGTTAGGGCTCCGCCTAAACGGAGCGTGCGGCGTTCCTGTCGGACCGGCCTCCGGGCCGGACGACGCTGGACGAGGGAAATAAGCTCTCCGGCGGCGGGCGTCGTCACGCCGGAGGCGTGACCTACGGCTTGGGCACAACGGCAAACAGCAGCCACGAATTACACGAATTAGCGCGAATTTCAGGATCTTTTCGTGTCAATTCGTGCAATTCGTGGCCGAAACGCGGTTCAGTCGAAGGAGACGACGCCCACCCCTCTCATGAGCCGTTTTGCCAATTGGGTCAGGTTCTGGTACAATTTTCCTACTTCAAGCAGACCGCCTGATTTTTTGGCCATGATTCCCGGATATACCTTCTTCTTTGGTTCGACTGCTGCCTTCCACGTCTGCCTGCTGCGGTTCAACGCCAGTTGATCGCTGGTCTGCTTCACGGATTGTGTTCGGCGCCCAGGGTCTAGCGGCCCCAGATCTTCGTCGTGCGTCAGCTCAGTCCCCCAAGCATCGAAGGAATTCTTTTATGTCACATCGTCGTTCGTTGCCGAAGCGCCTCGCTTCCGTCCTTCTCCTATTCGGTCTGCTGGCTGCAGTGTGTACGCCCGCGTTGGCGCACACCAACGCCCAGGTTCCCCAGGCCAAACCCGCGACGCGGGCTTTTGCCCTGACCATCCCCAAAACCGTGGGCGGCGGCGGCGACTATGCCACCCTCAAAGCCGCGTTCGATGACATCAACGCAGGAACGCTGACCGGCGCAATCCAACTCGATGTCATCGGCGACACCACCGAGACAGC
>JAYRVL010000378.1:0-4300 GCA_041918575.1 Anaerolineae bacterium
AAACTTCCACTCAGAGGCATGACAGGCGCTGTTGCTGCAAAAGCTGCTGTTGTCGGCGCCGCCAGGATTGGTGACGTTGTGGCAGCCGGCGCAACTCTCATCGAACACGAAACGGTGACGGGCGATCCAATTGGAATCTTTGTGCGATTCGGGCTCGCCTGGCCTGTCCACGCTGAGCACTGGCGCGCTATCGTCGCCTGTCACCACTTCCGGGATCGAGTGGCACACGTTACATTCGAGGCGCACCGTCTGACCCTGCGCAGAGACGTGTTTGCCATCATGGCAGCGGAAACAACCAGGAAATTCCAGGTGCCCGGCGTTGTCAGGATGGGTTTGCCAACCAACCTTCAGATTGGGAAAGACAGTCTGGCTGAAAATGCCCTTGACCGCAATGACGGCTTCCTGCACCTTCTGCGTATTGGCCGTGTAATAGGCGGGTTGATTGCTCCGGTACCACTCCTCGATTCCCTCAACCGCCTTCAGGCCCGCGTCCAGGCTGGCGTAGTCCTGACTCAGAATCTGGCTACCCTGCCATTTGATATAGGGGATCGTGCTGTCAACCTGACCGCGTGCCAGGGCATCGTCCATGGCATCATTGGGCGAACGGAAGAGGTGCGAGATGCGGGTATGGCAGTCAATGCAATCCATGCGGTGCAACTGACTTGCGACCTGCGTGCCAAAATCGGGCGGCAGACCGGCTTCCACATCGAAGTACTCCGTGACCTTGCCATCCGGCGCGACCTCTTTGACATACGGAATCGTCTGTTTGAGGCGGTCATCGGTGTAATAATAGACTTCGCTCTCGATATGCCAATGGATACCGCGCCCAAGCCCCTCACGCTGCGAACCGCCGCCGGTCTTGATGACCATGTAGTTGCGCGTGTGTGTGTTCTGTTCATCACCGGCGTAGCGTTTGACCTCAATGAAGGTATCTGAGGAGAATTTATCGGGATTATGGCACTGCTCACAGGTGTCGCGCGCAGGGCGCAGACTCTTGACATAGATGGGTGGTTCATACGCCTGGGTCAAGGCGTTGACCACATGGCTCAACTCACGCGCCTTGCGGGGCACCGTGAGCAGGATTGAATCTTGTCCCAGGTGACAGTCCACGCACGCCACGCGTGCATGAGGTGAAGCCTGGTAGGCGAGGTATTCGGGCGGCATGGTGTGGCAGGTGGCGCCACAAAATTGGGCGCTGTTGGTGTACTCCCACGCGGTTGCGCTGACCGTGATGGTGGCCAGCACAATCAGGATAGTCAGCAACCCGCCAACAATCCACGGCCAGGGGCGACGCAGAGACCTAATCCAGGAAAAGAATCGTTTCATTGGTGTACCTGCCTGGCTGACAAAGACAAAAACAGGAGCCAGGCGTCCAGTTAGAAACTGAACGCCCGGCTGCAACGCCAATCAAGAGGGACAGACGAAAGCGGAGGTTATGGCCGGGTCATGCCGGTCATATCAATTTTTGCGCCGCCTGTGCCCAGATCTTCCAGCGCATCGTACAGAATCTGCGCGGCGTACTTGGGATTGTGGGCAAAGGCGCCCGGATCCTTCTGCACGTACTGGTAGTTGTAGGCTGCACGCAGCAGGCGCGGCGTCCAATCGGTGTAGGCCTTTTCACCCTGGTCCACCGCGCCGTTACCGTTGGCATCGGCGTAGAAGTAGGGGTACGCGGTGGAACTGTAGGCGATGGCGACCTTGGCGACATCCTGTGCGTAACTTTGCAGGCCGACGAACAGTTTCTCTTCCAGGGTGGTGATCTCGCCCGCGACGCCTTCCTTCGTGTCTGCGTCGCCGTCGAAGTCCGCGGCGCTGATGCGAATGTCCTGCGGCGATTTGACCCCGGCATGGCAGGTGACGCACTTATCGAAGCTCAGCTCAAGCTCATGCGTCTGATGGCATCCCGTGCAGGTGTCGAGACCCGGTGCGTGGGTGTTGCGACCCGCGTACTCCTTGTCCGCGTACTGATACGCCACCTGCGCATCATTGCCAAACAACGTAGCGCCGGCGGCGAAGTAGTGTACGTTCAAGAAGCTCAGCTTCTTCTCCGGCACAACATCATCCTCCAGGCCCTTGAGGCGGCTGTTGACCGCGACCGTGGACTGGCGACCCTGGTGGCACTCGATGCACAGATTGGCTTCTACCGGCTTGAGGTTACCCTTTTCATCCTTCTCTGTACTGAAGGTGACGCTCTTGCCGCTGGGGAACGGCACGCTTGTCACCGCGCGCACCGAGAAGTCGGTCAGGTCATCGTGGCAGGTGGTGCAGGCCAGCCCATTGGACGGCTTGGCTCCAACCACGCCCGATGTCACGATCGAACCGCTGCCAGTCACAGCCACGGCGCCGCCATTGGCCAGGAACTGGGGCAAGCCGGTGGCCGAGTGGCACTTGGCGCAGCCGGCCGGCACCATGCCCGCATCGTCCCAGTCTCGGAAGGCCATCGCCGTGCCGTCGAAATGACCGGCGTCGTTGCGCGCAGCTTTCGACAAATCCACCGGCGCAGCCAGCTTGGTGTTCAGGTCTGCGATCGAGTCGTGCAGGAGCTGGATGATGTACTTGGCATTGTGCGCAAACTTGCCCGGATCCTTGCTCGCCACCTGGTAGTTGTACGCGGCCTTCAGCAGGCGGGCCGTCCAGGTGGAATATGATTTCTCGCCGCTGTCGAGCTTGCCGTTGGCGTTCGCATCCGCAAAGAAGTACGGGTAGGTGGCCGCGTCGTAGCCGATGTCCTTCTTTGGAACCTCTTTGGCGTAGGCCGTGATCGCGACCAACAGCTTCTCCTGCAGGCCGGCCACCTCAGTCGATACGCCTTCTGTGGCATCGCCGTCGCCGTCATAGTCCATCAGCGAGCCGTTCATGCGGATATCGAGCAGATCGGTCACGGCCTTGACATCCTTGTGGCACGTCGTACATTCCTCGACCTTGACTTCCAGGGTGTGCGAGTTGTGGCAGCTGGTGCAGGTGTCGTAACCCTCTACGTGGCGGAACTTGCCGTCGTAGGTCATGCCTTCGTACTCGTAGCCGCCCTTGACCAGGGTTCCGTACTGCGTGGCTGCAGCCGCAAAGTAGTGGATGTTACGGAAGCCAAAGGTCTGGGTCACGCCCTTGCTATCCACGAACGGCTTGACGACCGCATCCATGTCGGTGATCTTGAACGTGTCGGTAATCAACTTCTCGACGCTAAGCTTCGACTCACGACCCTGGTGACATTCCATGCAGCGCGATTCATCCCCCAGATCGTGAATCTCGATGCCGGAGGGGAACGTGACGCTGGTCTTGCTGATCGTCACATCGTTGTGGCAGGCCGCGCATTGCACGGTGGAGCCGATCGGGGCGGCCTTGTCAACCTTACCTGCGGCGCTGCCATCGGCGCCCAGGAAGTCGAGGTAGCCAGGGGTGCTATGGCACTTGGCGCAACTGGCCGGAACCTCGGCCGGAGTGGCGGCATCCCAACGGACGAATGCCTCGGCTGTCTTGTCGTTATGCGGTGAACTGGTCCAGGCCGCTTCGAATGGCACTTCGACGGCTGGTTTGACTTCGGGGCAGGGCGATGGCGCCGGGCACGCCGCGCAAGTGGGACAGGGCGCCGGCGTCGGCGCTGCAGTGGGCGGTGGCGGCGTTCCCTGGCAGGCAGCGAGCAGCAAGATCAACGCTGCCACCGCAAGAACGCCAAACAATCCATTTCTGACCTTCATAGGAACCCTTCCTTTCCAGAAATGACTTTTCCCTGACAACAGCGTCAAGGCTTCCAGAGATGGCTGAGGCTCCTCGTCGGTTTGGAAATCAAATACGGCGGAGGGCTATCTTGACATCCGTCGCACGGCGAGAGGGCTGAACGAAACGAACTGCGCGGGATAGGCGCAAGTCTACCTGCGTATGGGCCATGTGTCTATGACTTCTGTCATATCGAGCGCCTCTATTTTTCGGGCGCGCCGGCGCCAATCCAGGCCTTGATCTGCGCCAGCTCAGGCTCGTTCAGCTTGATTGGATGGCTGGCGCCGCTCAGAACCGTCGTGACCAGGCTGTCGTGTGGCTTGCCGGCCACGAAGATCGGGCCTGACTTGCCCCCGTTCTGCGCGTCCGCGTAGCTGGCCCGAGACAGATTGCCCAGGGCGCCATGACAGACAACGCATTTCTGGGCAAAAAGCGGACCGATGACCCCGTCCCAGGTGATGACGCCGGTCGCTGGCTGCGCGATTGGCGCTGAAGTGGGCATGGGCGGAATGGGGGTTGGCGTCTGCGGGGCAAAGACAACAACGGTGGCCCGCGCCGGCAGCGTGGTGATCGCGGTTTGCTCGAA
>JAYRVL010000379.1:0-4595 GCA_041918575.1 Anaerolineae bacterium
ACCCCCCCCCCCCCCCCCCCCCCCCCCACCCGCACACACACAACCACACATCTCTGAACGTGCGATCTATCAGACCGTGAATTCATTCACGGGGCGGTGAATCAGACCGTGAATTCATTCACGGGGCGGTGTATCAGACCGTGAATTCATTCACGGGGCGGCGCTTCACTTCACCACCGGCAGCTCCGCGGGCACGACCGAGGGCAGCGGCACATCGGCCAGGTTGATGACCGCGGCGCCCGGCGGCGGCTCGAAGGTGAAGAGGGCGGCGTCGAGCGTGGGGTTCAGCTCGATCTCGCCCTGCACCTCGGCGAAGCCGCGCACGGTGAAGTTGCCGTAGGTCACTTCGATCTCCACCCGCTGCGGCAGGTGGGTCTGCGCATCGATGTAGAATACCGTGCCGATTCCTTCCAGCTTTTGCGCCGGGTCCGCAGTCGGCTTGAAAGTCACCTGCACCTTGTAGGTGGCCCGACCGTTTACAGTGGCCGCGCCCTGGTTGACCGCCTCGGTGTCGTCGAAGCCGCGCGCCATCAGCTTATCCACGAACCCGGCAATCTCGCGCAGCTCCGGCTGACGACCCAACTGGCTCTGCAGCAGGCTGCGGTCCGCCACCAGCACCAGGTCATCGCGCTTGCTGTAGGCCCAGCCCTGGTCGCCCGCGGTCACCGCGAGGATGCCATCCACGCTGCCCAGGTCGCTGCGCAGTTGGATGCGGCGCAGCCCCGGCCGCTGACCCCAGAACTCGGCCGTCCCAGTCACCGGCCCGTCTGCAGACGCCACCTGGAAGCGCATGGTCAAGTGTGCGCTCTTGGCGTCGGCGATCGCCTTTTGCATCTCTTCGATCAACTCTGCGCCGGTTGGGCCGGCGGGCGTCGGCGTAGGCGCAGGCGTCTGCGCCGCGCAGGCCGTCAACGCCAGCAGCAAGAACCCCATCAAGATCAGGGCCAGACCCGGCGTTCGCGCCTGTTTGACCTGTTTGATTTGTGCCATTTGTGCCATTTGTCCCATTTGTGCCATTGGTTTCATCGCTTCTTCTTTCGCCTCCGTATTCTCGTGCGTTCACTTGGGTGGGAACGTCTTCGATCCCAACAGCTTGCCGGCGCGATCGAAGCTGGCGGTGTAGGTCCAGCCCTGGTAGACCAGGCCGATCGTGGCGCAGTATTGGCCGGCGCGCTCAGTGGCGCTGTACCAGGTCCAGTCGGCAGAGGCGCCGGGCGCGATGGCCGGGATGTTGTTCGGGTCAATGCCGTTCTCCCAGCCGTCGGCCTTGGAGTAGAAGCTCGCCAGGTACCAGCCGTCCTCGGAGCCGTCGCCGTTGAGGATCTGAATGCCGGGGCGGTATTCGGGCCAGCGCGCCGCACGCTTGGACTTGTTGACATAAATCATGCGCGTTTGACACCAGCGGCTGTCGCCCTCGCGCCCCTCGTACGACATGTCGGTCCAGGTGATTTGCAGCGGCGAGGCCGCGGTGGTCGTGGCGGGTGCCTTCGTTGGCGTGGGCTTGGGCGGACTGGATTTGGCCGGCGTGGGGGTTGCCTCGACCGAGCCGCCTGAGCCGCCCACGCTGGCGCCCCCGACAATGCCGCCGGCTGCACCCGCGCCCGCGCCGTTGGTCTTCATGCTGTCGGGAATGGGACATTCGCCTGGCGTGCCCGGTTTGCCGGTGGCGCTGGCAATGCCAAAGACGCCCTGGGCAATGGGCGTCCATTGGCCGGCTTCATCTTGCAGGAACATCGTCACCAGGAAGACGCGGCCGCCCACATCCTGGTTGAACGATACCGAGGCATGAGGCAGGGTGTTGGGCGCCAGCACCGCGCGCGCGGTTGCCACCGGCTCTTCTTGCACACCGCCATCAACCGCCTCCTGCCAGATCACCACCACCGGCGCCTCTTGCTGCACCACGGCCGACACATAGCTGTGAACCGTGCGCGTGCCCAGGCGGAAGATGGGCGGGTAGTCGGGGCACTGGCCCGGCAGATCGTTCTTCCATTCGTAACTGCTGTAAATCTTTAGCAACTCCGCCTGCTGCCCGCGTGCGGTCAGGGTGGGGCCAGACCGGTCTGCCGGCAGAGGCGCCGCCGCCGCCATCAACGGCCACAACAACAACGCCATCGTCAGCAGCCCCACGCATCGCCACCGAAAACTAGACTTCATCATGTGCCTCCTAGAAAATCGGACTCATACCCATATTTCTTGCCACGAATGACACCAATTCACACGAAAACAAATACCAATTCGTGAAAATCCGTGAAATTCGTGACAGAAAACCGTTTTCCCTCTTGCCACGAATGACACCAATTCACACGAAAACAAATACCAATTCGTGAAAATCCGTGAAATTCGTGGCAGAAAACCTCTGCGAATCAACGCGCATCCTGCCGTTTGAGAGCCACGACGGTCAGCGCAATGCAGACGATGGCCAGCGCCAGCAGGATGCCCAGGTTCTGCCGCAGATAGCCCCCGGAATGGGTGAAGGGAAAGACCAGCGCCTCCACCGGCATGACGTAGCTGGCGATGCGGTGCAACTCCGGCAGGTTGATGGTCGCGCCCATGGCCTCGATGCCCCAACGGCTGAACGTCAACCAGGAGACGAAGCGGGCGCTGCCTTCGAGCTTGAAGACGACGCCGGCGAAGACGATCTGCGGAATCAGGAAGAGCGGCATCAGGCTCATCACCCGGTCCTCGCGGCCCACCGCGGCCGAAAGCAGCAGCCCCAGGCAGGCCGAAGCAAAGGTGACGAGCAGCACCGCGGCGAAAATCTCCAGCACGCCGGGCAGGCCGGCCGCGCCTGTGGCCGGGAATTGTCCGCGCAGGTGAACGATGGCGACCAGCAGACCGGCCTGGACAATGCTCAGCGCCAGCAGAACCACCAGCTTGGAGGTGACGTAGGCCGCCACGCCCAGGTTGACGAACCGTTCACGTCGGTAGATCGGCAGCTCCTTGACGATCTCGCGCACCGCGTTGATCAGCCCAAACCAGGCCGCGATGCAGGCCAGCACGAACAGAATCTTCTGCATCTCCGCCAGGTCGCTCACCTCCACATCCAGGCCCTGGTTGAACAGTCCCGGCTTCATCACCAGGAAGAGCAGCAGGGCGATCAACGGCGACTGCAAGAGCAGGAAGAGCAGATTGCGCCGGTCGCGCAGCATGATCGTGACGTAGCGCTCGATCAGGATGCTGGTCTGGCGGCTGAAGGCTGCCAGACCGGCGCGCCAGGGGGTGGGCCGCGCGACCGGGTCAGGCGCGTCCTGATCCGTAGTCCGGGTCGTTGCAGACTGGCGCTGATAGCCGCAGTTGGCGCAGGTCATCTGATCGGACGGCAGCGGCGCGGAGCAGCGCGGGCAGGTGGTCGCCAGGCGGCGCTCGATGTAGGCCTCGTAGAAGCCGGATGCCTGGAAGGCCTGCTGCCAGCGGTCCGGCTCCAGCTCTACCAAGTGATAGATTTCGGCGAAGTCATGCACACCGAAAAAGGTCAGCGCCTCGGCCGGCGGACCGTAGAAGATCAGGCGGCCCCGTTCGGCCAGGAACGCGACCAGGTCGCAGTCATGGATGTTGTCAGTCGCGTGCGTGACCAGGATGACGGTGGCGCCGGCGTTAGCCACCTGGCGCAGGGTGAACATCATCTTCTTGTCCAGGCCGGGGTCCAGGCCCGAAGTCGGTTCGTCCAGGAAAAGGATGCCGGGCGCAGCGATCAACTCCACGGCCAGGCTGATGCGCTTGCGCTGGCCGCCGCTGAGCTGACGCACCACCACCGTGCGGCGATTGCTCATCGCCACCTGCTGCAGAACGGTCTCGACCCGCTTTTCGATCTCGGCCGGGCCGGTATCGGGCGGCAGGCGCAGGCGGGCGACAAAGCGCAGCGCCTCTTCCACGGTCAGCTCGCGGTGGATGATGTCATCCTGGGGCACGTAGCCGATGCTCTGGCGGTAGGCG
The DNA here is from genome assembly GCA_041918575.1 of Anaerolineae bacterium. GTDB lineage: Bacteria > Chloroflexota > Anaerolineae > SSC4 > Amarolineaceae > Amarolinea. The sequence continues at coordinate 3,934 of JAYRVL010000379.1, forward strand.
TCGAAATTGTGGTAGAGGTCATCGCCGTTGATGAGCACGCGACCGTTCACGGGCCGGAACGCGTTGAGCGCGTCGAGCAGGGTGGATTTGCCGGTACCACTGCCACCAACGATGGCAACGAACTCGCGCGGATGAATGACCAGGGAAACGTCGCTGAGCAGCAGCTTGAAGCCGCTGTCGCCGGCGCTCGTCTTGGCTGCGGGCACCTGTTTGCGCAGGCTCACGCCATCCAGGCGGATGCCGGCGCGGCGCAGATCAACCAGCGCCAGGTTGTGGCCGTCGTAGTGCAGTTGCACGGAGCCGATCAAAATGTCATCGTCGGGCCGCAGGGTATGCTGCGTCACGCGCTGGCCGTTGACGAAGGTGCCGCTGGCGCTGGCCAGGTCGCGCAGGAGATGACCCTGGCCCAGCGGCGTCACCGTGGCGTGGAACGCGGACGCGGTAGGGTCGTTGATGACCAGGTCGTTGCGCGGGTCGCGGCCCAGGCTGATCTCGTGCGTCAGGCTGACCTGCGTGCGCTGGCCGGGGCTGGCGGCCGCGGCGTCGAAATAGAGCAGGGAGACGAAGTCCTCGGCCGGGCCGGGGATGCGCACGATCTCGCCGCTGTCGAGCCTTTCATCCACCACCGGCTGTCCGCGGCAGCTCAGGCCGTTGGGGCTGCG
>JAYRVL010000380.1:0-6310 GCA_041918575.1 Anaerolineae bacterium
AATGACCGTTGCTGTCGGTGGTATCGCAGATGGAAGCGCCGCCGCCTGTGGGCGTCGCGCAGACCTGGATGTTCGGGATGCCCGGCTCGCCCGGCTGTTGGATGCCGTCGCTGTTGTCGTCGTACCAGACGGTGTCGCCGATGATCGCCTTACCGCTGGTGGGCTGCTGCACATAGCCGAAGTCCGCATCCTTGTAAACCTCGCCCAGGCCCAGGTTGATGACATTGGTCGGATCGGGCTGGCTCTGGTTGGCGACGATGTGCGTCAGCCCGGCCAGCACGTTGTAGGTGTCGGTCACGTCCACGAAGTAGGCGCCCGGCGTCAGGTTCTTGAAGATGTAGCCGCCGTCCGCGTCCGTGGTGGTGGTCGTCACCAGGGTGTCACCGGCAGTCAGCGTGCCGCTGCCATCGGTGTCCCGATAGAGCGCCACGGTCACGTTCGGGATGCCCGGCTCGCCCACATCCTCGATGCCGTCCTTGTCGGTGTCATACCAGACGAAGTCGCCAATCGCGCCGTACTTGGTGTAGCCGAAGTCGGCCGTCAGGTTGAAGCCGCCCTGCGCCAGGCTGACCGCATACGGCTGCGCCTGATGGTTGTTGTCCTGGCCCGGATTGGGGCCGAGCACCGTCAGCACGTAGTCCTTGAGCACATCGAAGGCGTCGCTGACCCGCACCTGGTAGTTCCCGGCAGGCAGGCTGACGAAGGCGTAATCGCCGCTGGCGCCCGTTGTCGTGGCGGCAATCACCACATTGTTCTGCAGCAGTTCCACGGTCACGCCGGCCTGACCGACATCGGCAGCCAACGGGTTGAAGATGCCGTTGCTGTCGTATTCGATCCAGACCTGGTTGCCGATGACGCCGATGTTGGTGCGATCCAGCGGGTAGTAGCCGAAGTCCGCGGTCTGGTTGCTGCCAGCCGTGGGCAGGTTGATCGCGTACGGATCGGTCTGATTGTTGTTGTCCACACCCGCGGCGCCCAGCGGCGACTTGGTATAGTCCACCAGGACTGCGTTGGTGTCGCTGACATGCACCAGGTAACGGCCCGCGGGCAGACCGCCGAACTGGTAGTTACCGGCGGTGCAGGTAGTCCCCGCGGTCGTTGTCGTCGTGGCAATGATCGGCTCGCCCGGGTTCCAAGTGTTGTTGGCGTTGCTGTCGCGGATCAAGTCCACGCTGACGCCCGCCAGCGGGCTGTCGCCGCTGTTGCAGACGCCATCCTTGTTCGCGTCGCGGAAGACCAGGTTGCCAATCGTGCCCAGTTGCGGCTGTGTCGGGCTGTCGTTGTAGCCGAAGTCAGCATCGAGGTACTGATCGCCGGCCGCAACCGTCACCGGATGCGGCGTCAGGGTGGTCACTGTCAGACCGGCGGGCGGGTTGGTCGGCGCCACGCTGTAGGAGCCGGCCGGTACCTGCACCAGGTAATGGCCGTTGCTATCGGTGGTGTCGCAGATGGCCGCGCCGCCGCCAACCGGCGTCGCGCAGACCTGGATGTTCGGGATGCCCGGCTCATTCGGCTGCTGGATGCCATCGCCGTTGTCGTCGTACCAAACGGTGTCGCCGATGATGGCCTTGCCGCTGGTGGGCTGCTGCACATAGCCGAAGTCCGCATCCTTGTAGACCTGGCCGGTGCCGAGCACAATGGCCGCGGTCGGATCAGGCTTGCTCTGGTTGGCGACGATGTGCGTCAGCCCGGCCAGCACGTTGTAGGCATCGGTCACATCCACGAAGTAGGTGTCGGTGGGCAGTCCCTTGAAGATGTAGCCGCCATCCGCGTCGGTGGTGGTGGTTGCCACCAGGGTGTCGCCGCCGCTCAGCACACCGTTGTTATCGGTGTCCCGATACAGGGCCACGGTGACGTTCGGAATGCCCGGCTCGCCCACATCCTCGATGCCATCCTGATCGCTGTCGTACCAGACGAAGTCGCCGATGGCGCCCAGAGCGGGCCGGATGGCCGCACAGGCCTTGGCCTGCTGATTGGGCAGGGTGGTGTTGGTGTCATCAATCACGCCGCTGGCGATTGCCAGGTTCGGCGTGGCGTCAGTACACTGCGTGCGATAGCCGAAGTCCGCGTTGTTGTAGTCCTGGCCGGTTGCCAGCGCCACCGTCAGCGGTTCGTTGGCCGTGGTCAGGTTCCAGCCCGCAGGCACGGTGGTCTGATCCACATCCACGCAGTAGGTTCCGGCCAGCAGTTGCGTAAAGTCGTAACCGCCATTGCCGCTGGTCACCAGGGTCTTCTTGGGCGAACCCGAGGCCGGGCACGCGCCTTGATAAAGCTTGACCGTCACGCCGTTGATGCCGGGGTCGCTGTCGTTGTCCGGCAGGCCATCGCCGTTCAGGTCATAGAAGACACGGTCGCCAATGCTGGCAGTACCGGCCTGCCAGTAGCCAAAGTCCGCAGTCAGGTAATCCTGGCCGCTTGCCAAAACCACCGTCAGTGGTTCGTTGTTGGTGGTCAACACGAAACCATCCGGCAGCGTGGTCTCATCCACGTTGACGGTGTAAGTGCCGGCCGAGAGGTTGTTGAACAGATAGTAGCCGGTCGTGCCCGGTTCGGTGATGGTGGTGCGCACCAGGGTCGCGCCCTGGTACAGATTGACGGTGACGCCAGGCAGGCCCGGTTCGTTGGCATCCTGCACCCCGTCGCCATCCAGGTCGTGCCAGACACGATCGCCGATGGTGGCCTTTGCATCGTCGTGCTTGCTGGGTGAGTTGTGCGCCGAAACCAGGGTGATGGCGCCGCAGGCGCCGTTCATCGCGCTCTTGGCCACCGAGAACTCATAGATCAGGTTCCACTCCCAGTAGTTGCCGGACGTGGCGTTGTAGTTGAAGGGCGGCGAATGCTTGAGTTGCCCGCCCCAGGCCGAGCCAGTCCAGTTGGAGTTTTCCAGGTTCCAGTGCAGCGAGGTCATGGCGTCATTGATCGGCGCCGTGCCGGGGTTAGGGCTGCTGTCATGCCCGGTCTGGCCCGAGGTCCAATTGCCGGTGGCGCCGTAGAGCAAATCGAGGCCCACCGAGCTGTAACTGCCGCCGGTGTAGGTGATCTTGAACGTGGCCTGGTCGCTGCCGAGCAGGTTGCTGAAGGTATGACCCGACCAGCCGTCCTGCAGCAGGTAGGCGTTGTCCAGGCCGTTGTCAGCGTAGACGTTGCTGTTGAACTTGCGATCCATGACGAAGGCCCAGTAGCACATGTTGGAGCCGGCGTAGGCAAACAGGTTGCCGCCGGAGGAGCTGTCGCTCGTCATGATGTGAGACGTGTAGCTGTAGCTGCTGTCGAGCAAACCGTCAACCAGGGGATCCGACTGTGGACCGTTGACGGCGGTGGTTCCCAGCGCCTCGGGCGCGCTCATCGGCGCATCCATGCTGGTGGCCTGCATTGCCAGGAAGTGAACCACCACCTGGAACGATTGGCCGGGGCTGAGGTCATACCCGAAGCTGACCGTGAGATCGCTCCAGTTCAGGGCGCCATCGTCCACGTTGTCATTCGTGGCCGGCGTGGCGCTCACGAAATCGAGCACGTTGGTATCGTACCAGTCGCTCAGCGGCAGCTTGTTGATGATGGTCGTGCCGGTGTTGGTGATCCGAATGGTGAAATCAATCTGCTGGCCCAGATACGCGGGGTCGGCGCTGGTCAGCGTCTTGCTGATCTGCAGGTCGCCAAAGGGCGTGGTGTAGCCGAAGTCGGCTTCCAGGTAACTTTCGCTGTCCCCCAGGCTGATCATCGGCGTGGGGTCGTTGTGTGTGGTGATGACATAGCCGTTGGGCACAGTGGCGTCAACCACATCCACGAAGTAATCGGCCGGGGCCAGGTTCTGGAAGAGGTACTTGCCGCCGGAGCGCGTGGTTTGCGTGCCGATAACGGTATCGGTGACCGGCGTGAACAAGCCGTCGCCGTTGTCGCGGTAAAGCTTGACCTGCACGCCGTCTATGCCGGCCTCGCCCGCCTGCTGCACGCCGTCGTGATTGGCGTCGTACCAGACCGTGTCGCCGATCTCACCGGGGCAGATGCCCGGCTCCGCGTAGATCGTGTTGGTACCCAGTTTGCTCGGCGACGCGTGAATGTAGGGCACTTCGATGGCGCCGAAGCCGGCGGCGCCGAAGGCGGTCTTCGAGACCTTGATCTCGTAGATCACATCGTAAATCCAATCGGGATAGGTGGGATTCGGCGTGTAGAACTCATCGCTGGCCGGCGAGTTGACCTCCAGTTCGGTGCCCAGGATGGCGCAGTTGCCGCCGCTGCAGTAGCCCAGGTTGTTCAGTGTGTATTCGAACGAGGTACCCCAGGCCTGGATGCTGGCCGCGCTGCCGGTGTTCATGCCGCCGTCGCCGCCGGCCACGCCGAGCGAGCCGTAGCCCGATGGCGTGCCGCTCTTGGCTGAGATGTAGTCCAGGTCGAAGTCGAGCACCTTGGCGCCGTTGCTGTCATAGCCCCAGAACTGAGCGTGGTCCGAACCGGTCAGATTGCCGAAGGAGTGACCGCCGGGCCAGTTGATGGCATTCGTGCCATAGGTGTTATCCACGAAGTCCTTGTCAATAGCCAGGACCATGTAGACCGAATCGCCGGACGGCTGGTAGAAGCTCGCCAGCTTACCGAACAGCGTGCCCTCGGGGTTGTTGTAACAGATCTCGGTGGCGTCGGGCGAATTCCTGTAGATGTCATCGTAGCGGCCATCAATGACCGGCGGCGTGTTGTCGAAGACCGTGGTGGTGTCGGCTACGCTGTCCGACTTGCTCGGCTCGTTGCCCGACGTGGCGGTGATGATCGTTTGATCCACGGTGTTCTCTGTCGCGCCGGCCGGAACCTGAATCTCGGCCACCAGGTAGTAGGTTGCGCCCGCGGCAATGCAGACCGGATTGGTCAGCGCCGGCTCGTTGGGGTTGTTGGTCTCATGCACGCCGTTCTGGTTGGTGTCTTCCCACAGCAGCACGGTCCATCCCTGGGAGGAGGACTTGGTCACGGTGACGCAGTCTTGCGAGCCGCCGTTGTTCGTGATGGTGTGGCCATAGAAATTGACCGAACCGGCCACCGCGTAACGGGTGAAGTCCGGCTGTACAACCAGCAGTTGGCCGACGCGGGTGCTGTCGGTGGCGGTCGCAGTGGCGCCGGTGGCCTGCGCGGTCGCGGTGATGGTGGTTACATCGGTGATGCCCAACGCCACGACGTTCGGCACATCCACCTGCACCAGGATCGGATAATCCGCATTGGGGCCGATGGAAGGCGTCTGGCTGATGATGGTATCCTCAGGATCCTTGACGCCGTTGCCGTTGACATCCTTGTAGATGCGCGTGACCCAGCCCTGCGCTGAAGAGGCGCCCAGGTTGACCACGGTGGTCAGGTTGCCCACGCGCACGATATGGGCATAGGTCTTGGTTTGTCCGGCCACGCCCTCGCCGCTGTTGTTCGGAGAGACCGTAACCCCTGCGGTGAAGCAAACGACCAGCTTGGGGCGCTGGGTGGCGGTGCCGTCATCGCTGCTCTTGAAGATCTTCTCGGTCTTGGGGTTGGTCACCGGCGATTCCAGGATCACGCCCAGGTTGGTCGCGGGCGACGTCAGCCATCCGTTCGCCAGGCTGGCGATGTTCCAGGAACGCCAGACGCTTTTCGTGTCATCCACCGCGGTGGAGGCCGCGACTGCAGCATCGTAATCGCCGCCCAGGGTCGTCCACAGGACATTGGCTGCCTTGTCGCGCGCTTTCCAGGTCACTTCGGATTCAGTCCACGAGGCCGTGACCCGGTGCGCATTGATCGTCACGCTGCCGCCGCTGGCGCCCTTGACGTACAACGACAAGGTCGCGCTGTTGATGATGGCCGTGGGTGTGATGCTGGACAGATCGAAGCGCAGGAGCGCCCGCGTCAGCTTGCCGTTTTCGGTCTTGATTCGCATTTCCGAATCGCCGCCGCGGCGCTCGTCCTGCTTCTCTTGTTTGATATACGCGTCTACTCCCGTGACGGAACTGGGCTGAAACGTGGTACACGTCTCACCGGTCGTAGGCGACTCACCCGACTGAGCGACTGGGACTGCGGGCGCGGCCTGGACTGCACTAGGGTTAAGCCCTGCCAGCAACGCCGACATGAGCAATGTAATCGTCATTACAACGCTCAGCCAAGTCATCTTGCTTCCATTCTTCTTCATTTCGAACTCCTTTGACGTCCTGCATAATCTAGTGCGCTACCGAGGCCCCGTGGGAACAGTGAGGGTGACAGAAGCTATGGGGAGCCGAGGCCGCAAAATCCAGTCAATGGACGGTTTGCTTACAGTTTTCGATTCGCCAGGCATCTTGGTCGAACCGGCATTTTCGTGAAAAGGCTGTGT
>JAYRVL010000381.1:0-2596 GCA_041918575.1 Anaerolineae bacterium
CGACAATCACGTGCATCACGGCGGCCCGGGCGCCAACGGCGGCGAGGGCATTGACATCAAGGATGGCTCGCACGATGTGCTGGTCAAAGGCAACTACGTCCACGACATGAATCGCCTCTGCCTGTACGTGGATGCCTGGGACTCGCCCACCTACAACATCACCCTGGACGGCAACCGCAGCCACAACTGCTTCCACCACGGCATCGCCCTGGCCTCGGAGCGCGGCGGCGAGCTATACAACGTGACCCTCATCAACAACGTGCTCTACCGCAACACGCGCAACGGCATCACCATCGGCGATTGGGACGCCGGCTATCCCCATCCCATTCATGACATCGCCATCATCAACAACACCTCCTACGACAACGGCGACGGCGTCTGGGGCGGCGGCATCAAGGTGGAGGAGCCGTCCGTGCAGAATGTCGTCATTCGCAACAACATCGTCAGCCAGAACGACTTCTTCACTATCCTGGCCGAGGGCGTGCCTGCCGCGGCCCTGACCGTGGATCACAACCTGATTGACGGCTTCCGCGGTCAGACCGGCGAGCTGCGCGGGACCGATTACGTAGAAGGAGACCCGGCCTTCGCCAACGCAACCGGCGCAGATTTTCATTTACAGCCCACATCGCCGGCCATTGATCACGGCGCGGCGACCGCGGCCCCGGATCACGATTTCGATGCGGCCCCGCGGCCCAACAACGGGCTGTGGGACATCGGCGCTTACGAATTCCAGGCCGCGCCGCAGCCGCCGGTTGCCAACTTCACGGCCAGCCCCACCGCGGGCGCCGCGCCGCTGATGGTCAGCTTCAGCGACCTCTCCAGCGCCGCGCCGACCGCCTGGGCCTGGGATTTTGGCGACGCTGGAACCTCCGCCCTGCAAAATCCAACCCATGAGTACATCGCGCCCGGTTACTACACCGTCAGCCTGACCGCGTTCAACGACCTGGGGCAGGACACCGAAACCAGGGTGGATTACATCGCGGCGCGGCCCACCGGCAGCGGCGAGGCGATCTTCACGGACGGCTTCGAGACTGCGTTGGATTGGACTCGCAGCGGCAACACCACCTGGTACACCGGTTCACCCAAGAACGGCGCGCACAGCGCGCGCCTGCGCGTCACCGGCAGCATCGAGAAGACGATTTCGACCGTGGGCTACCGCTTCATCTCCGTGACCTTCGGCCTGGGCGCTTACAGCCTGGACAACGACAGCGAGAATCTGCAGGCCCTCTGGTATGATGGCAGCGCCTGGGTCGTGCTGAAGCAGATCAACAGCGCGACCAACGACTACGGCTTCAGCGACGATGTGATCGTGCGTGGCTTCGCCACCGGCCCGACGCCGACCAGCGCGCCGACCGTCGCCGTGACAAACACCCCCACGCCCGCGCCGACCAGTACGCCGACCGCCTCCGCGACGAACACCCCCACGCCCGCGCCGACCAGCACGCCCACGCCCACCCCTGCGGCCGGGCTGCAGCGCATCTTCCTGGATGATTTCGAGGCCGGTTTCAGCGGATGGTACAAAGAGGGTAACACCACCTGGTACAGCGGCGCTCCCAAGATCGGCGCGCACAGCATCCGCATGGCCGGCAACAACTGCTGGATGAACCGCGCCGTGTCCACAGTCGGCTACCATGACATCGTGTACCGCGTCGCCCTGGGCGCGGCGTCCTACGAGGCTTCCGAACGGTTGATCGCCTACTGGTGGGATGGCGCGGTTTGGCAGAAGATCAAGACGATCAAGAATGGCGATCCGGAGGAGAACGGCGCGCTGCACCTCATGGAGTTCAGCCTGCCGGCCGGCGCGGCCAACCGCAGCGACTTCAAGCTGGCGTTCGGCCAGTGGAGCGCAGACAGCAGCGACTTCGGCTACATTGACAACGTCGAGGTGCTGGGCATCACGAATTGATTCGCGCAGTTGCTTTCTTGGCTCACACCAAGACGCCAAGACACAAAGAGGCCTTCTCGTGTTCCTTCGTGGCTTTGTGTCCTGGTGTGAGGTTGCTTTCTTGGCTCACAGAGAGGGACGTGGCATGACCGATCCAATCCCAATTTACACCATCGGCTACGGCGCGCGCAGCGTGGCGGCGCTGCTGGCGGTTCTGCAGACCTGGCAGATCGCCTTTGTGATTGACATTCGCTCCGCGCCCTACTCGCGGTTCAAACCCGAATTCTCGAAGGAGCCGCTGGCGCGCGAAATCGAGCGGCGCCACATTCGTTATCTGTACATGGGAGACCTCCTCGGCGGCCGGCCCACCGACCCCGCCTGCTACCGCGACGGCAAGGTGGATTACGACCTGGTCAAGCAGACGGCCGCCTACCAGGAGGGCATCGGTCGCCTCCGCCGTGCGTTTGCCCAACAGCGCCGCGTGGCGCTGCTGTGCAGCGAGGGACGGCCCGAAGAATGTCATCGCAGCAAGCTGATCGGCGAGTCTCTGACCGGCCTGGACATTCCGGTGATTCACCTGGACGAAAACGATCATCCCCTGTCCCACGCGGCGGTCATCGCCCGCCTGACCGGCGGTCAACTGGGGTTGTTCGGCGCTCCCACATTTACGTCACGCAAGCGCTACCAGGCGACCGATGATGATGATGATGA
>JAYRVL010000382.1:0-11156 GCA_041918575.1 Anaerolineae bacterium
CAGTGGCGCGCCGTGGCGACCTGGGTTGCACAGGCCAGTCAGCCCGGGGATCTCATCCTGTTCGATACCGGGCCGACGTGCCTGCCCTTCGAGTTTGCCGCCCGCGACATGCTGGCGCTGCTGCCGCGGGAAACGTTCCCTAACTTCGAGGGCGATCCGGCCGCGTTCGTGCGCCAATACGCGCGTCAGTATCCGCGTATTTGGCTCATCGCCACCGTGCATGGTGAAGAACGCCTGGCCTGGCGGCTGGAACTGCTGGCGCCCTCCTATCGCCTGCAAGGGCTGATGCCTTTCACTGATGTCATGCCGGTGCTCCTCGAACGCCGGCCATGAAATGTTACGCAAGCCTCCAGCCTGTATATCTGGCGCAGACGCCGCGCCGGTTGGCGCGGTCAGGAGTGAATGGCCGGGCCCGTCACTTTCCGCAGGGTTGCTCGTCGCCATTTAGAGACGATGGGTCGTTCTGGCGCTCAGCACGGGCCGGCCGTCGTCAATCATGAGAATAGCCTTTGCGGCTGTTCGCAGAAGGGACAAAAGACCGCCATGCGCGAATTGATCATTCAGATTCTGCTCGACAACGCGCCGTGGTCATCACCCGATAACAAGCACCGGGACCGCCCCGGCATGCCAGCCTGGATGATGTCCAACGGTCTGCTCATCCGTCACCCGGACGGCGGATTGATTTTTCTGCCCGACATAGAACTATTGGCCATGCAGCGATACGACGACTCGATGATGCTCGACGCCGTGCGGCCTTTCTGACTCCAGCCTGCCCACAACAACAATGGGAGCATCGTTCACATTAACACTCGATGAGAAACAGCCCTCGAACAGCCGCGATGCGCGTGCTACAGGGTAATATATGCACATTTGCACATCGGCGCAATGAGTCGATTTGGGTGGATTGATGTATAATAAAGTAAGAGATGTATTTTGGACTACAAATTACCGATTCGGGTCACCCGGAACGCGATCGGCCAGACCGCCCATGGTGGCGCGGCCATTGGGGAGGCACTGTATCATTATGATCAAGAACGTTAAGCAACCATCCCTGGCGCAAGTGTTGGCGCACCTGCCAGATGAGGATCCGATGTTTGGTCAGGCAATCACGATCGCAAGCTATCGGCGTCATGACGTCATCGCAACGCCGCGTGACTTAGAGGACAAGCTCCACATCTTGATGGATGGCCACGCCCAGTTGGTCTGTACTAATCCAGAAGGGCGACGCCTGGTGTTAGCGACGTTGGATGCAGGCGCCATCTTTGGCGAGGGTGCATTGATTGATGGCGCGGCGCCCGAAGCCTTTGCCGAAGCAATCAGCGATTGCACTATTTGGGTGTTGCCCCGCGCAGACGCCCGCATGATGACGGAACGCTACCCCATTCTCGGCTGGGGACTGCTGCAGACATTTGGCAAGCGCCTGATGCAGGTGGAATCTCACCTGGAAGATGTGGCCTACAAGAAGCTGCCGGAGCGCCTGGCCGCGCTGCTGCTTGAACTGGCCGACAAGAATGACATCATCACCGGCACCAGCCACCAAACCCTGGCCGATCGCCTGGGCACCTATCGCGAAACCGTTAGCGCTATCCTGCGCACTTTCAAGCGCGAAGGCTGGGTTGACCTGGGTTACCGCCGCATCCGCATCCTCAATGTGCCCGCGCTGGAACTGGCCGCCAACACCTTCTGAGTAGCGCTGCTGTCTCAAGTTAGTTTTTCCTCACAGGCGTGGGCCAGGCCGCAATGTTGGCACCGCGCCGCCTCTTCGTGTGAACGCGCCACCTCATCGGCCTGTTGATCCGCGCGCATCGCGCTCAACGTTGCCAGGAGCTGCGCCCTGAGCGCCGACGTATACGGGATGCGAAGCGTCACCGGGCCGTCGTTCGACCCACGCCCCGCGCCTGCGCGGCCGGCGTAGTGCAACAAACCGAAGGCGGGCGCAGCGTGCCATGTCTCCTCGACCAACAGACAGTAGGCTGCCAACTGCAGGATATGTCCCGCATAGGGCCGGGCCGGCCGCCGACCGGACTTGACCTCCACCGGAACAGGCGCAGGCCCCGGCCCGGTCGTCACCAGGTAATCTGGTTTTCCCACCAGACCGAATTGACGGCTGATAAGTGGGCGTTCCTGGCGCTGCCAGGCGCCGGTGTCGCTGTAGATCACCTCGCCGCCGGGCAAACCGCTGGCAGCCCGCCCCTGGTTTCCCACGCGCAACAACCACAGGCCCACAAGCAGGGTGACCAGAAGAACAACAAGAAGATAAAGCAAAGGAGTGCCTCAGCGCAGGAGTTCGGCGCAAACCACGATCAGAGCTGCAGGCCGCCGCCGCCAAACGGCAGGATGATCACCGGCGCCCCCTCTGGTTGCCACGCACTGAACCAGGCGCTGTCTTCAGGTTTCAGCCGGATGCAGCCACGCGAGGCCGGATACGTGCCGATGGATTCGATCTGCTGATAGACCTTGTTGCCCTGACCATCCAGCACATAGGGCGCGCCGTGAATCAGGATCGAGCCGTTGCTGCGGAAGAGGAACCAGCCTTCATCGGCAAACACCCCGAACGAGGAAAAGGTGCCCCAATACGCGCCGACCGTACCACTCCAGGCCGGGGTGCGCATGCGCCGCTCAGGGTCGCCCGTGCTGACCGGCATCAGCCGGATCGCGCCCTGATCCACCACGATCATCTGCTGCATGTCTTGATCCACCACAATGAACCGCCCTGCCGGGTCATACCCATAGCTGCGCACCAGGGCTGCTAATTGCTCGGTTACACCGGGCGTTGCGGCGACGCTCGGCGCGGGCGCCGCGGTCGGCGTAGCGGTCGGCAGGGGGGTATCGGTGGGCAACGGTGTCAGGGGCGTGGGCGTTGCGGTGGCTCCTGGCGCCACGGTAGGGGTTTTGGTGGGCGTGGGCGGCAGCGGCGTGGCGCGGCCCAGCAGCGCCATCAGCAGGCCCGGTTCGGACGCGCCAGGAGCGCTGGCCGCAGCCTGGACCGCCAATGCACCCAGCAGAATGACAACCAGCAGCGTCAGCAGCAGGCCTATTTTGAGTACACCACCCCAGCGTAGCGACGCGGACGTCGCCGTATCCATTTCGTTCATGATCCTCGCATCAGGGCAAGAAGAAAAGTGAGCAGCAGCACAAGGGCCGCGGCCAGCAGAACCATGCCAGCCTGACGGGCGCGACTGGCCCAGACCACGCGCCGGCCATGCTGGCGATGCGTCAGGGCGCCTACATGCATCTCTTCCACATTCGTAGAGGGAACATCGAGCACACGCGCCAACCACCAGGCGCGCTGGCAAAAAACATACTGTCCAATATCGCTGGCGCGTATCAATCTATCCTGGCTCATGCGCTCCGTGGTCCTCCGCCTGACCCTCGCCATCCGCGCCAGAATCTGCATCGGTGAACGCGTCTGCCAGATTCTTGATACCCAGGCGCTGTTCGAAGCTGTGCAGCGCCGCGCGCATCTGGTCTTGACGCACGGCCACGGTCAGGTCGCCGCGAGTGCGCTCCAACACCCCGCGCACCGCATCCGTGTGGCGACGCAGACCGCCGGTGATGGCATCGGGAAAATCGAGCGCGATGAGGTGCGCGTAGACCTCATCCATGATCTCAAGATAGCGCTCGGCCTCGGTCACTTCTCCGCGACGCACCAGGTCAAGCGCAAAGCGGCGCAGCTCCGTGGTGGCCTCGGCCAGGCCACGCAGATAAGTCGCGCCCACTACCTGTAAATGTTGGGGAGTGGGGAGCGGCGTCCCCGTCACAAAAGCAACCACCAGGAATGCCTCGGTCACTTCCTTGAGTGCGTCCTGCGTATAACCCGCGTAGTAGAGGTCCTGATGCAAGGCCAGGTCGCCGACCATCTCCGCGGCGGCGGCCCGCGCCGTGTGCAGCAGGCGCTGCGCTTCATCGAACTCGTGGCGATGCGCAGCGCGGATGGCGTGGGCGCAGTAGCGCGTCAGTTCGCGCGAGCGCCGCAGCGTGAGATCGCGCACGTCGTTTTTCAGAGTAAGCTCAGCCTCGATGGCCGTAATCGTTTCGCTCAGCATGGCCGATGTCCTGATTTTATCCGTAAGTCGCTCGTAAGTTGCTGCGATTGCCCACGGTGAGCAACGCGCCGCCCGATTATAGCCGGATCAGGGGTCTCGCGCAAACGGACGCAGCGACAGCATCATGGGCCTGGGAGCGTGGGCGTCCCGCCCGCCACGCGGTCAGGCGTTCTTTCTCTCACACGCAACGAGCGCTGTTTGTGTCGGCGAGCCGGGCGCCGCCGCTTGCCCGGCGGCGGATCAGCCGCCGCCAGCTAAACGGGTGATTACGCAAACGCCATCTCGGCTACATCTTCCAGGCTGAAGGTCAGATCAGTCTCACGATCATCGTCGAAGGTGGCCCACTCGCCCGCCTCCACGCCGCGATCACACAGCGAGCGATAGGTGCAGAACCGGCAGCGTGCTTCGTCTGGGGTGAGGGGCCAGATGGAATCGCGCCGGCCGGTAATTTCTTCGATCAGGGCGGTGAGATAGCGGCGGTGGGCCTCGTGCTGGCGACCGCTGTAGGCGAGGATGTGCGGCCGCTGCGGGTCGTTGGCAAACCAGTAGACCATGCGCACCTGCTCCGGCGCAATCGGCCCCATGCCTAGATCGGCGCCGGCCTCGACCAGCACAAAGGGATAGACCCAACTCTGCATCCGCTGCGTCAACTGCGCGCGGGTGGCCGGCCGGCGGCTGGTCTTCCAATCCACGATGAAGGCCGGCCCATTTTCTTGGATGGCGAGCACGTCATAGCGCGCGGCCAGGCGCTGATCGCTGACCACGGTGGAGAGCACTTCTTCGGCGCTGATGGTCCAGCCGGGGTGAGCGCCGGCGGTCAAGGGTACGGGCAGCCCCGGCGGCGGCGAGGCCAGGTAAGCCTGCCACCAGCGGCGCAGATCGAAGTCCTGAATGCCGGCGCTGATGCGCTCGCTGGCGACGCCGCTGATGTGGCGCTGAACGATGCGGTGAAAGAGCTGACCGAGCGCCTGATGGTGTTCGTAATCGAGCAGCGGCTGCGATTCTAGCGCGGGCCAGGGCTGGTTGAGCAAATGACGCAGTTGAAAGCGCCGCGGACATTCGGTGTAGTCCTGCAGGCTGCCCTGGCTGAAGTTCTGTTCAATCGCAGCGGGCTGGCGACGCGCCGGCGGAGTGGGCAGGGCCATCGGTCAGGTCTCCTAAATGAAGGGCATCATCGTGGCAGCCAGGGGAGGAAACCACGCACGCCGGGGGTTGGGGTGGCGACAGGGGTGGGGGTTGGGCGGTCCGGGCAGGCCACGTTGAGTTCGAAGCTGCCTATGGCGCCCTGGTAGCCATCCACCACCAGGTAGTAGAGGCCGGCGGTGTTGGTGGTATGGCTGAGGAAACGGTCGCCATAGGCCTGGCACATGGAAGGCAGGGCGCCCGAGAGCAGAAAGATGTCCAGGTCAGGCCCCTGCGGCGGATAGATCAATTCGAGCTGCACCGGTTCGCCGGCAGCGAGAGACAGGGCATAGATGCGCTCCGGCCCGCTTTCCAGCCAATCCGGGCGACAGGCATATTGGTTGATCTGACTGGCCGCGCCCAGGTTGGCATCGCTGACCTGCTGCCAGCAGGCGATGGGCGTTGCCAGCGAGAGATCGAGACCTGGGGTGGCGGTCGGAGAAGGCGTGGTGGTCGGCGTGGCCGTCGGCGTGGCCGTCGGGGTATGCGTGGCGGTGGGGGTGGCGGTGGCGGTTGGTGGTCGCGGCGACGGGGTGGGGGTGCGCGTTGGCGTCCGCGTGGGGGTGGGCGTGAACGTCGGCGTCGGGGTAATGGTGGGTGTAGGGGTATCGGCGCCGACGGCCGGCCGATACGCGACCGAAAGCTGCGCGGCCTGGTCGGGCCGAAAATCGTAGGTGAAGAGATCGAGATAGGCGCTGTTGTTGCCGGTGCTGACCGCCAGCAGCACCAGGGACTGCCCGCTGCGCCAGCCTGGGCGGTTGATGATTTCTTGCAGCACCGGCGCCAGGTCAGGCGACATGAACGCGGTCGTGGGGGTGTAGACCAGCGCCCAGTCCACGTGCGCGGCGGTGCGCGGGCGCAAGTGCGCCAGGGGCTGGCTGTGATCGAAATCGGTTGCGTTGTCGCTGGCTTCAGCGACCAGGGAGACCGGGATGGGGATGCCGGTTTGCCACAGGGCGGGATTGAGCGAAAGGGTGGCGCTGACGATGATGACGCCGGGCGGGATGACGACGTCCTGAAAACGCCAGCCGTCCACGTAATTGACCACGCTGCGGCCGAAACGCTGCAGGATGTCGCTGTTCAGATTGACCGGCGTGGCATCCACCTTGACGGCGGTATCGTCCAGGAACGCGCTGACTGCGGCGTTGACCACGGTGGCCTGCGGCGCGGCGGCCTGGGCGCGGGCAACGGTCTGGTGGTCAGGGCTGATGAGCAGGAGCAGGCCGGCCAACAGGAGCAGGAAGAACACGAGCGCTGGCTGGAAGAACTTGGTTCGGTCGCGCATGAGCGCATTGTAGCACGACTATCATGAGCGCCGCAAACCTCGGCTGCGGCGGCAACGATTTGCTCAGTAGACCATGTCCCCGCGTACAAAAGCGGCCGTGCGGGGATCGCTGGGTGTTTCGAAAAACTGCGGCGTGGCGGTCAGTTCGACCAGGCGGCCGCCCAGCAGCAGGCCGGTGCAATGCGCCAGGCGTCGGGCTTGAAACACGTTGTGCGTCACCAGCACCACGGTCAGTCCAGCCTCGCGATTGGCCTCGCGCACAATCTCTTCGATCAACCCCACGTTGTACGGGTCCAGGTTGGCGGTCGGCTCATCGAGCAGGAGCACGCGCGGGCGAATGACCAGCGCCCGCGCCAGGGCCACGCGCTGCATCTCCCCGCCGGAGAGCAGGCGCGCGGGCTTGTGGGCCAACGGGGTCAGGCCCACCTGACTCAGCATGGCATCCACCTGGCCGTCAACCGCCAGGCCGCGCAGGCGCAGGCCCAGCGCCACGTTGTCAGCCACGCTGCTGCGCTGCAACACCGGGCGCTGAAAGACGGTGGTCACCTGGCGACGCAGGGCGAGCGGCGCCGGATGGCGCACCACCTCGCCGCCAAAGCGCAGCAGGCCGCTCGTGGGCGGTTCCAGGAAATTCAGCAGGCGGAGCAAGGTTGATTTGCCGGCGCCGCTGGGGCCGACCAGGGCCAACACCTGGCCTTCGCTCACCGCGAGGGTTGCGATGTCGAGCACGGCGCGACCCTGGTAGGTGTGCTGCAATCGTTCGATCTCGTAGAGGTTCATCATTCTGAATGACTGACTGACTGAATGACTGAGACTCACTCACGGCCCTGCAAGCGCAGCAGGACCAGGTTGGCCGCAAAGGCCAGGACCAGCAGGATGACGCCCAGGGCGAGGGCCAGGGAAAAATCACCCTGCCGCGTTTCCAGCACAATGGCCGTGGTTAGCACACGCGTCTTGCCGGCGATGTTGCCGCCCACGAGCATGACCGCGCCCACCTCGGAGATGATGCTGCCGAACGCAGCGACGATGGCGGCCACTACGCCGAGGCGAGCCTCGCTCAGCACGGCCCAGGCCTCCTGCGGCGGGGTGGCGCCCAACGCGCGCACCTGCACGCGCAGGGCCGGGTCCACCGCTTGCACCGCGGCCATGGTCAGGCTGGCGACGACTGGAAAGGCGATAACTGTCTGCGCCAGGATCATGGCCCGCGGCGTAAAGAGCCATTCCCAGGCGCCCAACGGCCCGCTGCGCGAGAGCAGGAGGTAGACGAAAAGCCCCACAACCACGGGCGGCAGCCCCATCCCCGTGTAGAGAAGCGCGGTAATCAGGCCATGCAGGCGCAGGCGCGACAGGCCCAGCGCCGCGCCCAACGGCACGCCGGTCGCCAGACTGATCAGGAGCGCCAGGCCCGTCACCCGCAGAGAAAGCGTGATGATCGCGACTATGCCCGCGTCGCCGCTGGCGATCAAGCGCAGGGCCTGGATCAGGCTGTGTAGAATCTCATTCATGCGGTCATAGATTCGCAGCAGGATAGAACAAAGGCTGGCCGAAGCGATCCACGCCAAACGCGCCGATCATCTGCTGCGTGGCCGGCGCCAGAATCCAGGCGACGAACTGATCGGCCAGCGCGGCATGGACACCAGGGTGCTGCTGCGAGTTGACTGCCAGCACGCCATACGGGTTGAGCAGACTCTTGTCCTTGTTCTCCGCCAGGCTGGCGCCGCCTACCAGGATACTCAAGCCAGGCAACTTATCCTTCATCGCCAGGAAAGTGCCACGATCGCTCAGGGCATAGGCCTGGCGCTCATGGGCAAACATCAGGGTGTCGCCCATGCCCTGTCCCAAGGCATTGTACCAGGTCATCTCCACGGTGGGTGTGATGCCGACCGCAGCCCAAATCGAAAGCTCCTTTGTGTTGGTGCCCGACTTGTCGCCGCGGCTGGCAAACAGCGCCTGGCCGGCCGCAATGGCTCGGAATGCCTCTGTGGCGCTGCCCAACCCGCTGATGGCCGCCGCATCAGCGGCCGGGCCAACCAGGATGAAATCATTGACCATCACATCGAAACGCGCCAGGGCATGACCTTCCGCGACGAACTGATCTTCGCCCTTGCGGCTGTGAACCAGCAGCACGTCGGCATCGCCCCGGCGGCCAAGTTCTAGCGCCTGGCCGGTGCCGACCGCGACCATATCCACCTGACACTGACAGGCTTTCTCGAAATCGGGCAGAATGGCATCCAGCAGGCCAGAGTCGGCAGTGCTGGTCGTTGTCGCCAGACGCAACACGGCCGGTGATGCTGCGGTCACAGCAGGTGAGACAGGGGTTTCTGCGGGCAACGGCGCGGAGACGCCGCAGGCCGTTAGGAGCAGGGGAAAGAGGCAAAGAAAGGCGAGAGAACGAAGACGCATAGATCCTCCTCACAACCCAATTAGGGACGCTATTCATTTTCGTCATAACGCTCCTGTGTGAATATGATCTATGTCATAAATCGCCAAAGACCTCTGCAAATCGCTGTGTCACCCATTCGTCCAGCCCTGTGCTGAGAAGACGAAAACGCCGGATCAGGTCATGGGCCGTCGGGGTCAGCTCAGCGCCGCCGCCGTGACTGCCACCGATATGGGTGGTCAACAGGGCAACGCCCAAGCCGTGCTCCATCTCCTTGATCTTGCTCCAGGCCACCCGGTAGTTGACCTGAAGCTGATCGGCCGCGGCGGAGATCGAGCCTGTAGCAGCAACTGCCTCCAGCAGGGCAATACGCCAGGAACTGAGCGCCACCTCGTCCTCGGCGGTCACCCATAGATTGATGTGCGGCGCAAGCGCGTTGGTCATCAGGTCATTCACCTACTTTATCGAACAGAGCCATAGTCCCGCCAGTGACGATTTCACCAAGGGCGCGCAAACGCAGTTATGCGAATTCCGCTTGATGCCGATCGCGGGCGGCCAACCACCGCGCATCTTCGGCCTGCATTTGCGCCTCCGAATCGTTCAGCCGATTGTACTACGCGATCAGTCGCAGGGCAATTACACCGCCTTGCGAGGATTCACGTCAATCGTCCGTGTCCACGTCCGCGCCGATGATGCGAAAACGGCGGGGCATGGGCAGCAGGCTGGGACTTTCCACGGCGTCGAACTGCTGATGAACGGGCCAGGCCTGGGCGCCGGGCAGGTACGGCGCCTGCGCCACCGGGTTGACGATGATCATCGGCTGCGCCTGGGGAGGCGTGCGCGACTCCAGGGGCGCCTGGGACGCGGGCAGTGTGCGCCGCATGAGGGACGCGATCAGAAGGCTGGTGGGAATGCTGGCCGCGACCCCGAACACCACACCAATCACCACCGCCATAGACTCCGTGCTCATGCGCTGACCGACCACCAGCGCCAGCACGCCCACGAAAACCAATGCTGTCAGCGCGATCCATTTGCTCATCATGCTCTCCCTTGCAAATACGACGCTTTCCATGAGCCACCTTCACCAGCCCTGGTGAGCCGTGGCTCATAGAGAACAATTTCTGTCGCGAGGCTTGACCTGCGGCCCGATCAGCTACACGCGTATCAACTGCCTGGCTTCGGCGGGACTCCAGCGCCGCGAGCGCCGGCCGCCCTCACGCAGCGCGCCCACCAGCCGGCCAAGCGTAGATTCGCCGATCCAGGCCGCCTGAAAGCGCACCGTCTGGCCTTTGGTCACCAGCAGGAAATCACCTGCGCCGGTCAATTTTTCCGCGCCGGAGCCGGCCAGGCCGGTGGCGATCTTGGCCTCCTCGGGGCTGGTGACGCTGCCCACCAGGCGCACAGGAAAGTTGGCCTTGAGCAGCGGTCCCACCGCCGAGCTGGTCGGCTTCTGCGTACAGCACACCAGGTGGATGCCCGCCTCGCGCCCGCGCTGCGCCAGCCTTGTCAACACGCGCTCCACGTCCTTGCCGCCGGCCTGCAGCAGGTCGGCCAGCTCATCTACGGCGACGATCAGGCGCGGCGAATCCACCGGACGCCGCAACTCACGCGCCATGGCGTCGCGCCGCTCCATCTCTGCCACCAGGTCGCTCAGCACGCGCAGCACCTCGTTCTTGTCTGCCACCAGCGGGCGCAACAGGTGCGGCAGGCCGTCGAGCGGGCCGAAGCCGCGGCCCTTCGGGTCAATCAACACCATCTGCAGCGCGCCCTGGCGATTGTGCATGGCGAGCGATGACAGTAGCGCGCGCGCCAGCGCGGTTTTGCCGCTGCCGGTGGTGCCTGCAATCAGCACATGCGTGACATCGGGCGAGGAGAGTCGCAGGAGAAGGGGCGTGTGTTCTTCATCCACGCCCAGAACGCCGGTGATCGGTGGAATGTTGGCGAGGCGTGCGCACAAGGGCAGAAGCTCCACCCGCGAGGCGGTGCTCTCGCGGGCGACCTCGATGCTGATCTTGTCGCCATCGCGAAAGATGCGAGTGGAGCGGGCGCCGAGCGCCAGCGCAATCTCTTCGGCCAGTGCGCCTACGCGGCTGACCCGCGTACCCATGGGGGCTACCAGATCGAAACGCACGAAGCGAGCCGTGACGGTTCCGCCGGCCACCCGTCCGCCCACCTTATGGCTGGCGAGCACCGCTTCGATGCGGTCTGCCTGCATGTCTAGTTTGCGCTGCATAGTTGATCCTCCCGTGGCGCTCCGACTTTC
>JAYRVL010000383.1:0-1999 GCA_041918575.1 Anaerolineae bacterium
CCAGCAGTTCCAAATGTAGCACACATTCAACCACAAAGAGCACAGAGAACACAAAGAAACGGCAGATCAGACGCAAATCGGCAACTTCTCTGCGTTCTTTGTGATCTCTGTGGAAAAAACCAGGCTACATTTGGAACTGCTGCAACCTGGCGCCCCGGACAAGAATTGGTCAAGGTGTACGTCACATTTCGCCCCAATTGCACCGATGGACACGCGATGAATAATCGGGTATAATCTTACGTGAGCAATTCCATGCACAAGGTGAGACAGCCGTGCAAATCATTGACATCTTGTGGCTTCCGGATATCGTCGAACAACTAGAACGAAAACAATATGGACGCAAATAAGACGATGGATCTAATCCCTGAAGAATTCGAGACCCTGGAAGCTGCCGCTGAGTTCTGGGATACGCACAGCTTGGCCGACTATTGGGATCAAACTGCGACAGTGCATTTCGATGTCGAGCTACAGCGCCGTGTTTTCCTGGTGCCGCTGGAATGGGGTCTGGCCAATCGTTTGATGGCGGCCGCACGCCGGCAAGGTCTCACAGCCGAGACGTTGGCCAACCTTTGGTTGAACGAACACTTACAGCAGGTGGCGTGAGATCGCCTTTACCGCCACTCTACGGCCCTGATTCTTCCTGACACTTCCCACATGCTTCACCACGAACGCTGTCCCCAATAGGCCTGCCTGCAGCAGGGCGCCCTGACCGCCTCGGTACTGAGCCGCGCCACGGATTCGAATCTTCGCCAGAGCATCACAAATCCTTCATATCGAAATTTGACTTAGTGTGTTTTCTACACTATAATAATAGTGTGGATTTGACACTAAAGGTATGGAGGAAACCACCGTGAACCAGGCGTTGTCCGAGTTGTTACAGCAGTTACGCGCGGCTACCCGCGTTCAGGAGGTCTTTGGCGCAGCGCATCTGACCTCGGCGCAGGCGCTGAAACGACGCTACCGCGCCCTGGCCGGCCAGGCTCACCCAGATCGTCATCCGAATGACGCGGCGGCCGCCAACGAGGCGTTCAAGCGACTGCAAGACTGGTACGCGGTGGCGCAGCGGTACGTGGCGGCCGCTGACCCCGCCGCACCGCTCATCGCAGCGACCAGTCGCCTGCACCACTATCGTGGAGACCAGCCCCCCCTCAGCGGCGACCTGTGCGATCTCTATCCAGCCCTGGCCGACGGCGCGCCGGTTCTGCTCAAAGTGGCGCGGCAGCCAGCCAACCACGATCTGCTGCAAGTCGAAGCGGCGACGCTGGCACGCCTGGCGCGGGAGCTGGACGGTCAGCCCTTACGCGCGCACTTCCCCACGTTGATCGAACATTTCCTGCTGCGCGGCGGCGACGGCGCCGTGCGCCATGTCAACGTCCTGCGCCAGGAGGTCGGCTACGTGACCCTCGCGGCCGTGCAGAGGGCCTTTCCCGGCGGGCTCCCCCTGGCCGACGCGGCCTGGATGTTCAACCGCATCCTGGCGGCCCTGGGCGTCATTCACGGGCTGGGGCTGGTTCACGGCGCGCTGACACCTGCGCACGTGCTGGTGCGACCGGCCGATCACAACGGGCTGCTGCTCGATTGGTGCTATTGTGTGCCGATGGGCCAGCCGATCAAGGCAATCTCTCCGGCCTATGCCGCCGATTATGCGCCTGAGATCGAAGCACGTCAGCCGGCCACGCCCGCCGCCGACCTGTTCATGGCCGCGCGCTGCCTGCTGCACCTGCTGGGCGGGCGCAGCAGCCCTGATGACTTGCCGGCCTCTGTGCCGTCGGCCGTTTGCGCCCTGCTGCGCGCCTGCCTCATCCCTGCGCCCCAGCGCCGCGTCAGCGCGGCCTGGGAGCTTTTCGATGATTTCCAGGACATCTCGCAGCAAACGGTCGGGCCGCGCACGTTTCGGCCGTTTCACATGCCGTCAATGTAGGGCAAACCGCTGGTTTGCTCATTCTTTGCCCATTTGCCCACAAACGGGCTTTCAGCCCATCAAGGCAGCCAGATCAAG
>JAYRVL010000384.1:0-5767 GCA_041918575.1 Anaerolineae bacterium
ATTGGGGTGTCGAAAACAGGCTATGTGGCAAAAAACCGCTGAGTTTGAGGCAGGTTGGCGCATCTATGCCGCCAATGAAGCAACGGAGCGGCTCTCTTTGAGCCAAGCGGTGTCGGCTTACCGGGACCAGATCATTGCGGAGAACGTTTTCCGCCGCTTACACGGCAGAATGCTCTCCATCACCCCCCTGTATGTCCAACGAGAGAACCATGCCCAAGGGTTGATCCATCTCCTGACCCTGGGGGCTCGGGTCTTGGCCTTGGGTGATTACCTGGGCCGAGAGGCTTTGGCCAAGGATGGCAACGAATTGGCTGGCGTCCATACGCTGCCGCGTGACAGACCCAAGTCGTATTATTTCACCACAACGCCGGTTGGCCCGGCAATCATGGCCGAACGGTTGACTGGTCTGCGCGACCTGACGCTCGTCAGTGTCAGGCCGCGGCCAATCGGCTAGACTGCAATCAATCGCTGTGTTACAATCGAGTTCCAACCGTCCGGCGCTGCGGCGTCAGGGTGAGTTGCACAAAAGAATCGTAGAAATCACAGCCGATTTCAGCTTATCTCAAGGAAGAGAAAACTATGATGCTTACACAAGATTACGTCCACCTCGATGAAACCTACGGCGCGCACAATTACAAGCCGCTCAACGTGGTGATCGCCCAGGGGCAAGGCGTCTGGGTCACCGATGTCGAAGGCCGGCGCTACCTGGATTGCCTCAGCGCCTATTCCGCGGTCAACCAGGGGCACTGCCACCCGCGCATCGTGCAGGCCCTGATCGCGCAGGCGCAAAAGCTGACCCTGACCTCGCGCGCGTTTCGTAACGACCAAATGGGCCTGTTCTTGCAGGACCTGTGCAACCTGACCGGTTACGAAATGGCCCTGCTGATGAACACCGGCGCGGAAGCGGTGGAAACCGCGCTCAAGACCGTGCGCAAATGGGGCTATCAGCGCCGCGACGTGCCGGAAGACCAGGCAGAAATCATCGTCTGCGCGGACAACTTTCACGGCCGCACCGTGACCGTTGTCAGCTTCTCCACCGAGCCGCAGTACCGGGCCGGCTTTGGCCCCTTCACGCCTGGCTTCAAGGTGACGCCGTTTGGCGATCTGCGCAGCCTGGAAGCCGCGTTCAGCGCCAACACCGTCGCCTTCCTGGTCGAGCCGATTCAGGGCGAGAGCGGCGTTCACATCCCGCCGGCCGGCTACCTCAAATGGGCCAAAGCGCTGTGCGAGGAGCACGATGTTCTGTTCGTGGCGGATGAGATTCAGTCCGGCCTGGGGCGCAGCGGCCGCCTGTTCGCCTGTGATTATGAGAACGTCAAGCCGGATGTGATGATCATCGGCAAGGCGCTCTCCGGCGGCTGCTACCCGGTCTCGGCTGTGCTGGCCTCTGCCGACATTCTGAGCGTCTTTCGGCCGGGCGATCATGGCAGCACCTACGGCGGCAACCCGTTGGCCTGCGCGGTGGCCCGCGAGGCGCTCCACGTGTTGGTTGATGAAGGACTGATCGAAAACTCGGCCCGCCTGGGCGCCTATTTCCAGGAGAAGCTGCGCGCTATCGCCAGTCCTTTCGTGCGAGAGGTGCGCGGCAAGGGGCTTTTCATCGGCATCGAGCTGAAGCCCGAGGCCGGCGGCGCACGCCGCTTTTGCGAAGCTCTCAAGGCCGAGGGCCTGCTGTGCAAGGAGACGCACGAGCACGTCATCCGTTTTGCGCCGCCCCTGGTCATCACCCAGGCGGAGATTGATTGGGCGCTGGCGCGCATTGCGCCGGTGCTCATGGGGGAATTTGCCGGCGCCCCCGTCACGTGGGCTTCGGCCCCCGCGTATGCTTGAATGTTGAATGGCCAGCATTCGGCGGACGCTTGCGTCATTCCGAATCGGTGAGAAGGTCCGATGTATCTTGGCTTTCCGGTTGCCGTGCAGGGGCGCCCTGGTCTACGTGCCTATGACAGCCGTTCACCCCAGGCGCCAGGCGGATCAGGCCCGCATCTCAGCGTGAGTCTGACCTATTTGCGCGACATTCTGCGTTACCTGGCGCAGATGAACATCCGCTTCTATCGCCTCTCCAGCCGCCTGGCGCCGCACCTGGCCTTTCCTCAGCAGCCGGGGCTGGCCGCACAGCTCGACGAGTGCCAGCCTGAGCTGGCCCACACCGCGGACATCCTGCGTCGTGAGGCCATCCGCGTGACCGCGCACGCCGACGCCAGCGCCGTTCTCAACAGCGCCGATGCCGACCTGACAACCGCCAGCCTGGCGCATGTCAGCGGCCTGGCCGATCTGCTCGAGCGCCTGGGCGCGGGGCCGGAAGGGGTGGTGGTGGTTCATACCGGCGGCGTCTACAACGACAAGGCCGCGGCGCAGGCGCGGTTCTGCCGCAGTTTCACGCGCCTGCCGCCAACCGTGCAGGCGCGGGTGGCCCTGGAAAATGACGACGACCGCTTTGGCCTCAGCGACCTGCTCTGGATTCACCGCCAGACCGGTGTGCGCCTGGTCTTCGATCGTCTGCATCACCTGGTCTACAACCCGGATGGCCTGGACGAGTTCGAGGCCCTGGCCCTGGCGCTCAGCACCTGGCCGCGCGGCGTGCGGCCCAAAGTGCATTTTGCCTCTCCACGCACCGCGTTCAACGTGTTGACCGCGCCGGATCCTGGGCAGCGGCGGCGTCTGCTGCTCGCCCCGCGCTGGACACAGCACGCCGATTTCATCAACCCATTCGAGTGGATTGACTGGCTGCGGCGGGCCAGGGCGTTTGGGCTGCCCGATTTCGACGCCATGCTCGAAGCCCGCAGCCGTGACCTGGCCCTGCTGCGGCTGCGCGACGATCTGGCGAAGTTCGCCCCCGATGTGCGCGGGTGGATCGAAAGTTGAAAGTTCCCGGCGCCCTGGCGTTAAATCATCTCCCCGTGAACACGCGGCCGGCCAACCAGCGGCGCAGACGGACGGGCCAGGGCGGACCGGGCAGGTCCACCAGGGTCAGATCATAGTGGTTGCTGGCAAGGAGGGTGTTGGCCTGGCGCAGTTCCAGGCGCAGACAGGCGGGACGAGCGGCGAGCCGCGCAGTCAGTGTACCCACCGGGCGGCTCTCGTTCGCGCCGATCTCAGCCTGACCCTGCGCCAGCGGTTGGCCGTTCAGCCAGGCCAGCCAGGTGAGGCCGGTCAACGGCGCGCAGGCGTCGTTGACGATCCAGAGAGCGCCGCTGATGGCCTGCGGCAGGGAGTCAACCGGCAGTTCATAGGCCAGGCAGATCAACACCGGCTGCAAGATGCGCTGTAACTGGGCGTAGGCCAGCTTGGGCCGGCCGGCGAAGTCCAGCACACTCCAGGCAAGCGCAGGCCACGGTTCATTGAACTGCCAGAAGATCAACCCGCCGCAGTCGGCCTTGCGCCGGCGCAGATGCTCGATGGCAACCTGTAAACCGGCTGCCTGCGCCTTTTGCGTGGCCGCAACCAGGGCAGGCAGGTCGCCCGCCGGAAGCGGAGTGCGCGTCAGGGCCGCGTAGTGCGCCAGTTTGCCCGCTTCGGCGTGATGCAAGCGCCAGAGCGGGTCGTTGAGTTGCGGCTGCGCGGAGGGTAGGAAGCGCGCCAGCGTTGCGGCCGCGGGTAGGGCGCTCAGGCCAAACTCGCTGCAAAACGGGGCGGTCAGCGCCTGGTAGCTGCGCAGCGGCGCGCGGCCATGCCAGACGCCCCATTCATGCACATCGCCCTGACCGGGCGAGACCGGCAGGAAGGGGCGTGTGCCGTCCTCGGCCGTCACCGCGCGGGCCAACCGCGCCAGCAGGCGCCGGTTGCGCCGGCCGGCTATCTCATTGCCGCCGCACCAGATGATCACACTCGGATGGCGGCGCACAGCCTGCACGATGCCCTGCGCTTCGGCCTCCACCCGGTCGAGCCAGGCCGGATCGGCAGGGTACGCGGCCAGAAACAGGCAGGCAAAGGGAAACTCCTGCCAAACCAGCAGCCCCATCTCATCGCACAGGTCGTAGAAGGCGGCCTTTTCGCGCAGGCCGCCGCCCCATACCCGCAGCAGGTTGATGCCGGCTGCGACTGCGGCGGTCAGCAGACGCCGGTACGCGTCCGCGCGCAGACGGCCGGGCAGCGCATCGGCCGGCGTCCAGTTGGCGCCGCGCACGAACAAGGGTTTGTCGTTGATGTGCAGGCGCCAGGTCGGCGTGCCGGGGCCGGCCACCGGCGCCCAGGCCACGCGGCGCTGTCCAAAGCGCACGCGCCGTTGGTCGAGCGGCGCGGCCGTGCGAGCGTCGCGCAAGGTGACATCCAGCCAGTAGAGGTGCGGGAAGCCGCGTTCCCACGGTTCCCAGGGCGTCAGGGTCAGGTCGGGCAAGGCGACGGACGCAATCTGCGGTCCGCGGGCCAGGGTGAGGGCGGCGGTGTGCGTCCAGGATGGTCCTTCGAAGTTGGCGGGCGCGATTGCGATCGTGACCTGCACCGCGCAGGCCGCGACTGCGTCCAGGGTCATCTCCATGGCCTGGTTGGCGGCGACGGGCGGCTTGAGCGCCAGGAGCGCGACCGGGCCGCAGCTATGCAGGCTGACTTCATCCCAAATGCCCACGGTGCGCAGCCGCGGCGCGAAGTCCCAGCCGAACTGCATCGGCGCCTTGAGGTGATCGAGGCGTTCGGGAATGGGGCCGAGCCTGGCGCCGGCGCCGCTCAGACGCTCGAGCGCGCAGAGCAGGCGTTGGCGGCGGCTGCGGCGCGGCGTCGGCCAGCCGGTTGGCCCGGTGAAACGGACGGCCAGTTCGATGGCCGCGCCGGGCTGCGCCAGGCCGGTCAGCTCAACGGTGTGCGGCGCGAACATGCCGGTGCTGCGCAGGACGCAGCGCTGATTGACGAAGACGGCTGCGTAGGTATCCAGGCCGTGAAAGGTGATGAAGTTGCGCTGCGCCGGCGCCGGTTCCAGGGTCAGCGTTGTGCGATACCACCAATCGCGGTCATCCACCCAGGCGCAGGCGGCCAGGTTGGCGTCCACGAACGGATCGGGGATCAGACCGTGGGCCAGCAGGTCGCTGTGAACCTGGCCGGGCGCGGTGGCCGTCCGCCAGGCGGTGACCGCGGCCAGGTCAGGCGCTTCCGGCCGCGGCCAGGGTTGTGAAGGCACGGAGCCAAATTCCCAGGAAAAGTTGACCGGCCCAGCCGTGTCGAAGAAACGCATTGACACCTCACTTGTAATGTTCATCGCTCGGCGGCGGCGCAAAATGCTTGACGCCGGGCAAGGCGTATGTTAGAATCGTGGCCCGACTCATTGGTGGAGGACGAACGATGTATCCAATTGCGCCCAGCGGCGCCAAGCTGCTGCTGATCAGCCCGCCGGACCACGCGAACCGGGAGTGGCGGGGAACACAGCCCCTTGGCATTGCTTACCTGGCAGGCTTCCTGCGCCAGCACGGTCTGCGCGCCGACTTGCTGGACGGCAACTGGGGTGATCACCCGCTGCCGTTGGACGAGATTGTGGAGTACGCGCTGGCCGGGGAATACGACACCGTGGGCGTTTCACTGCTGACCGCCACCATCCCCACCGCGCGCGATCTGTCACAGCGGCTGAAGGCGCAGCGGCCGGGCCTGCAGCTCATCTGGGGCGGCTATCATCCGACCTTTGCACCCTACGAATCGCTGCGCGACTTTCCGGAGATTGACATCGTGGTGCGCGGCGAAGGCGAGGCGACGCTGCTCGAGCTGCTGCAGGCGCAGGGGAGCGGCCGGCCCCTGGCCGAGGTGGCGGGCCTGGGCTACCGCGAGGGCAAGCGCATCAAGCTAA